>JALNYY010000237.1 GCA_023229605.1 Methylobacter sp. | reverse complement strand
GTATTTATCCAGCTTGTAGCGGCTGTTATCCGTCTCGTTTTCTTTCCATTTCAGGAAATACTTTTCCTCGGTCTCGATCGTGCCGTATTGCAGACCCTCGGAGTCGTTACCGGCGAAGATGAGTTGCACGGTACTGAAAAACCAAGCATTGAATTCCGGCTGCTGGTTGGAAATATTCTGGCGGATGCCGTCGCCGATTGAAACGCGGCTGTTCTTCAACTCGATCACGCCCACGGCGATGCCGTTAACGTAAAGCACCAAATCGGGCCGCCGGTTGCAGTTGCCGCGCAGGGTAACTTCCTCAGCGATGGCGAAATCGTTTTGCGCCGGGTCGTCCCAGTTGATCGGCTTGATCGTCTCCGTATTCTCGCCCGCTGCCGCCTGCACCTGAATACCGTAGCGCAGCAGGCTATACACTGCCTTGTTGTTGTCGTACAGGCTGCGGTTCGGATTGCCCGCTTCGGTGCGCAGCCGGTCAAGCGCCCGGCTGATCTGCTCCGGGCGGTAGCCGCTCTTGGTCAGAAAGTCGCTAAGCGGCCTTTCCTCAATGTTGCTGTTGTTGTCGCGGTCAGTCCAGTCGCCAAGATAGCGATAACCCAATTCATCGCAGAATAGAGTAATGACGCGGTTTTGCGTTGCGCGTTCGGATTGACCAATCTCATTCATTTTACATTTCCATTATTGTTTTGGCTTAAGCATCAATTCACTATTGGCTATCGCTATTGTTGAGCGCCGTAGGGATAAATCCTTCATCTGATAGAGCGTGAACTACGCCGCGCATCAAGTAGCTATTGCTAAAACCGATAGTATATTGTCGCGCCCCTTCCTTGATGGGCTGCAACATATTTCGCTCGACTAGCTTCTTGATTTGATAGGTTCGCTGGGCTGCGGTCATAGCTGGCATGGCAGCCACTAAGTCAGCCGCCTTTGCCACACCGTTATTGGCGACGATATGCAGTATTTTTTCTTCCATTGCCGTGATCAGCTCTCTTTCCCTCGCATAAGTAAGCGCAGGCGCAAGAATTCTTGCACTCAAAAAATTAAAATCAGTCAACTGATCGACTTTACGCAATTCGTCCAAAATTCCTTGCAAGACGTAAACACACCACTCCTCCAGGCCTTCGCGTGAACCCTTATCGGCGCAGGCCAACATGGCGTAATACCGATCCCGGTCATTGCAAAACACCGCCGTTGGGTTCAACACCCTGCCACCCGTTTTAACGTTAAAGCCGTACTTAATCAGCAGAGCGTAGGTTAGCAGCCGCACTACCCGGCCATTACCGTTACCAAACGGATGTATCCAACCAAAACGGTGATGCGCTAAAGCCACCTTGATCAAATCGTATTTGGGCGGGTGATTCTCGTTGATAAATCCCACCAACTCCTGCATATACTCCGGCACTTGAACAATATCCGGCGGCAAATGCTCGGACTGAGCAATTTGCACCGGCTTCAGCCGGTAAGCACCCGGCGTAACATCTCCCTCCCGCTCCAAGTCTTTTACAGCAATAGCATGTAACTCACGGATAAAGTGTTCTGTCAGACCATCGCCGGATTGAATACTGTCCTCGATATAGCTCATAGCAGCTTCAATATTTTCCATCTCCCGCAATTGATCAGAAGGCGCTTGCCGGGTGCCTTCCAGCTTACTTTCCACATAATCGGCCAAGGTCGTGTGGTTACCTTCTATACGGGCGGAGCCCAAACTTTCCAGCATGTGAAAGATATGTTTGAGCTGAAAAAAAACCTGCGGCGGGGTTGTGCCACCCAATTGCAACCGACGCAAGTGTTCCAGCTCCGTCAAAACATCGACCAACGGAGAATCAAACGAGGGATTGAGTAAAGTCAAATCATGGTGATTAAATATAGGCATGGTGATGTTTTTCTGTAACGATAGTTTTTTATATCTTTAATTTATCATTATTATTTAAATAAATTCAATATATTAACTAATAACATAAAGTAAATTATCTTGAAGCACATCAAAAAATATGTCGAATGACCTGCTTTGATAAATCTACTGCAATGGCTGTCTCGTTCCTTCGGGTTGCATTACTGCCATTAAGTTAAGAAATCAGTCCCTTCTCCCACCGAGAGAAGATTAGGATGAGGGATCAAAAAAGGCATTTTCCTTATTTTTATTCTCTTCATCACATCCCCTTTCTCTCACATTGTGAAAAATGCCTGACATTCTGAAATCGCCGCCGCAATTCCGGAATCGGAAAACACTGTCCGTTCCAGTTTCGGAAGCCATTCCGGTTCCGACGCAATCAATGCGCGAACGCCGTCGACATCCGCAGCCTTGCCCTGTTTCAGAAGTTCTTGCATCGCCATGTCAACGGTGGCAAGGAGCTCCAAGTCATCGCTTGACCTGTAGCGGAACTGCTCCAGCCATGCAACGATCTCAGACCCGTACCATTTAATGAAATAGGTTTTCGCCTGTTCAATTTTTTCGCCGGCAATGAAACCCTTGTACTTTCCGTTTTCGTGGTACTGCATATAACCATTCTCTTGGGCGATTTTCTCCGGGCCTGAGTATTTGGTTTTCGGGTTGTAGGGCCCGGCCGCTTTTTTCAGGTAACCTTGGACTTCTTGCTCAGCCTTTCGGTGCATCAAGTAGGATAGCTTGGTGTAACGCTTTCTCCCCAATGGAAACTCGGGCTTATCGACAAACAAGTCAGCCAACACGGCAATCACAACAGCCTCATTAAAAGCCCAGTTATGGGATTTGCCGGGTTTTGGCGCGGCGAGGATGCTCTCTGCGTCCAACAGGGCATGTTGCTCAACCTTCACGACAGCCGGATCAATCAGGCGAATCTTTCCGGTCAGCAGGTTGTGCATCATACCCTGTTTGATGGCACGGGTTTTTGCTAGCTTTTCTTCCAGTGCGGAGATTTCGGCGTCCATGTCGGTGAGGATGGCGGCGATGGCGGTTTGTTCCGGGAGTGCGGGAACCTTAATCTTCAAACGTCCGAGAGCTCCGCGAGAAATACGTTTATGAGTTGTTCCCCCGCTTCTATCACTAACCTCACGAAACCATTGGTCTGTGGAAAAAAGATTGGCCAAAAATACTCTGTTAGCAGTGGAGCTCGGCGGTCTAAAAATCGTGACATCGACGGACGTTACGATCTTTTGTTCTCCGATATTGGGCAAAACGCAGGCTCGACCCGCTGGTTCCGCTAAGCGGCAAATAAGCAAGTCACCCTCTCTTAATTCCTTGCAACGTAACGATACAAAAGATGATTCAAAAATGTATTTTTTGATTTCTTTCTCGACGAATTGCCCAATTCCAATATTCCCAGTTTGAATTAGCCTCACACCATCGCTCGTAATATGTTCCGACTCAATCCAATCGCCATCGTCGAAAAGCTCTTTCTTGCCAGCCGCTAACTCTAGCAAGCTTGTTTCTCCCCATTCCCCGCTGAACACAGGCAGGCGCTTTTTGCCGGTCAACAGTTCCTGCATGGCGCCTTGTTTGATCTGGCATTTTTTGGCGATCAGTTGCTCCAGCGATTCAATGAGCGCATCCGCATCGCTCAACGCCTCGGCAATGGCTTCTTGTTCGGCTTTGGTAGAAGGGAGAGGGATTATGAGGTTCTTGATTTGGGTTCCGGTAATCAACGGCTGTCCTGAGCCAAACACCATTGAGTTAAGGCGCTTTGCCTCAAGCTGTCGCCAGAAGTAATCCATGTGAAATGAGCTATCAATTTTCACCATAATCGTGTTATCGGTGACGCCGTATTCGCCATCTACAACAAACAATTTCCCTGCGTTTGCTCCGACCCTTGCGTTTAGTACAGCTCTGCCCACATAGTCGTTATGAGTGGTACGTCCGACAATACCTGTCCAACCATAA
>JALNYY010000065.1 GCA_023229605.1 Methylobacter sp. | reverse complement strand
GGCGAATATTATACGGTGAATTTTTATGCGGAAAATAAGACCGATAAAGTAATGGTTGCTCGGGCAATTCCAAGTATTTCTCCCGGAGCGGCTGCTGAATTTTTTAAAAAAACAGAGTGTTTTTGCTTTTCAGAGCAGACATTTAAAGCGCGGGAAGGCCGGACTATGCCGGTGCGCTTTGTTGTTAATCCTGAATTACCTGAGCAATATAAAACAATTACACTTGCATATACATTTTTTGATAATACTGAAACATCAGTGAAATGAGAGAGGAAGGTCATGTCTACAAGTAACGATTATTACATTCCGCATAAAGCAACCTGGCCGGTCGTTGGAACAGCCGGGTTGGTGATGATGCTGGCTGGATTTGCAAATTATTTAAATGGCTCATCAGCCGGTTCGGCCTGGATGGCGTTGGGGCTGACTGTGTTTATTGTTATGCTTGCCGGATGGTTTACATTACAGTCCGGGGAAAGTGAATCAGGCATGTATAGTTCTCAGGTAGGTATTTCTTACCGTATGGGCATGATGTGGTTTATCTTTTCGGAAATCATGTTTTTTGCCGTTTTTTTCGGCACGCTCTGGTATACGCGTAATTTGTCGGTGCCATGGCTGGGCGGAGAAGGCACAAGGGCGGCAACTAAAGAATTGTTGTGGCCTACGTTCGAAGCAGTTTGGCCGACAAACGGTCCAGGTAAGGTTGGCGGCGAGTTTGAGCCTATGGGAGCATGGGGTTTGCCTTTTTTGAATACCTTAATTCTGCTGACTAGCGGGGTATCCTGTACTTGGGCGCATCACGGCTTACTTGCAAAAAACCGCGATCAGTTGATTAAAGGTTTGGCGGTTACCGTAGGGTTGGGGCTGTTGTTCGTGTCTTGCCAAGCATACGAGTATCATGAGGCGTATACCGAAATGGGTTTGACTTTGGGTTCAGGTATTTATGGCTCTACCTTTTTCATGCTGACCGGTTTTCATGGTTTTCATGTTTGCGTAGGGGCTATTATCCTGAGCGTTGTTTTGTTCCGCAGCTGGAAAGGCCACTTCAAACCGGAAAATCATTTCGCTTTTGAAGCCGCTGCTTGGTATTGGCATTTTGTGGACGTGGTATGGTTAGGATTGTTTATATTTGTTTATGTAATTTAATCTAAACAGCCATACTAAAAAAAGCGCTGCCTAACAGACAGCGCTTTTTTTTTGTCGGAATGGTTGAAGTTGTTGTAACTTTAGTGTTTAGAAAAAATAGAACACGGATGCCAAAAGTAGGCGCCTCTAGGCGACACAGATTTTGACGGATAAGCACTGATAAAACAGAACATTTCATAAAGATATTACGGATAAAATTATGAATGTATTTTATAAATTCGGCTTCGACTTTTTTATAAATCCGTTCAAATCCGTCTCATCAGCGTCACCCGTGTTCCATTATTTTTACGAGCCGTTTTTATTTGACAGGAACGGTGGTAGGTGTTTGGTGCATTCGAGCACCCAGCCCATGAGGCGTAAACATGCCGGTTGCAAAAGCAATAAAAATGAAAATAAATAACACAATTGAGAGCGTAATACGAAAAGTCAGCGCTTTGACTGTTTTTTCGGATTGTTCCTGCGTCTTGTGCTTAACCAGATGAAATAACGCGGAGCCTAAACTGATAAGTATCAGGATAAAGGCGATAATAACGATGCTTTTTATAATCATGAATGTAATTATGCTGATGGCTGGTTTTTGTATTCTCGGTTATTTAGGTTCCCGTGCCAATAGGGTAAATAAAAAAAGCATGATCCATCGGACACTATTAAATGAAGTTTAAAATAATTCCAACATTAGCCTATTTGTGCCTGTTGCCGGTGCTGCTTGCGTTGGGAATGTGGCAATTAGACCGATCGGAACAGAAGCGTGTATTGCTTAAACAGCAGGAACAAGCTGTCGCAACTGAAATACTGCATTTGTCGGCAGGTATTGAAAACAATGCCGGGATATTGAGGTACAGACAGGTTGAAGTTACTGGGCGTTACGATGTGGCGCACCAGTTTTTGATAGACAACCAGATCAGCGGCGGGAAAGCCGGCTATTTTGTGTTGACGCCGTTTGTCTTGACCGGGGAAACCAAGGCGGTTTTGGTGAACAGAGGCTGGATTCCTTTAAATCATGATCGATCGGCTCTTCCTGATTTGCAGATTAGTCAGGCACAAGCCATTATTACCGGCCGGATTAATCATTTTCCAAGCGTTGGTATAAAATTAGCCGGGGCGGAAACTCCAACAGAGGGTTGGCCATCGGTGGTGCAGGTGGTTGATAGTCATGTTTTGGCTAAAAAGTTAGGCTATTCATTATTCCCATTCCAGATCGAGCTGGCTAAAGAGTTACCTGACGGATTTAAACGGGAATGGCAGGCATCAACCGTCATGCAGCCCGAACAACATACGGCCTATGCAATTCAGTGGTTTGCGTTGGCCTTGACACTAACGATACTATTTATTTGGTACAGCTTTAAAAAAAACGATGCACAATCAAAAAAATAAAAATCATATATTAATCCTGGCTATTTTTGGAATGTCTGTCATTCCGTTTTTGATAGCGTGGGGATTAAAAGAAAATCCGCAGCTGTTAAAGGGGCGGACCAATAACGGGCAGCTCATAACGCCGCCTCTGACAACCGAACGCAAAGACCTAACCGGTTTCGACCAGTTTTCAACGGATAACATGTCCGAGCTTTCCGGACACTGGCTGCTGGTAAACGTCATTCCAAACGGCGATTGTAATCAATCCTGTATGGAAGCCATACACAAAACCAAACAGTTACGGCTCATGTTAAATAAAGAATTGACCCGTACCCGTCGTATAGTCCTGCTGCTAAAGGATGTAGCGCCGGAAACAGCGGACAAATGGTGGGCGGATGACAATACCTTATTAAGGGTGAAGGCCGATGACGCCGTTATCAAGAAAATTGCCGCAATCAGGCAAGGCGGTATTCCTGACGGGATGCTGCTGTTAATGGACCCGCTGGGTAATTTAATGATGCAATATGAACCGGGTTTCGATCCCTACGGCGTAAAAAGCGACCTGATGCATCTGTTGCGAATTTCACAAATCGGATAGTGGAAAATAAAATGTTTAGAAAAATAACTCTCTTTGGCGTTTTTTTAGCTTTAATAGTTATCGTAGTCGGTTCATATGTTCGGTTATCCGGAGCTGGACTGGGGTGTCCTGATTGGCCCGGATGCTATGGACAGGCGATTCCCTTCGACTTCGTTCAGGACAAGGCAGGCGATCAGGCTGATTTTAAGGCGCTGGCGGCGAAGGCATTTCCCGGCCAGACGCCCGATATTGCAAAAGCCTGGAAGGAGATGGGCCATCGTTATCTGGCGGCAACCTTAGGGGTGGTCATTTTGCTGCTGGCGTTGCTGTCGTGGCGCGAACAACAAAACCGGCTGGCGGTCATGACGGCCGCATCGACGCTGGTGGTTTTGGTAGGCTTGCAGGCGGCTTTAGGCATGTGGGCCGTAAAATTTCACGTTATGCCGATTGTTGTAACCGGTCATTTGCTGGTGGGGATGATGACTTTCTGGTTGCTGTTCTGGCTGTATTTACGGGTTAATCCGAAAGTTTCGCCCTTAGCTTTGCGGAGGAACGGCTTAGCTGTATTTGCCCTGCTGGCAATGCTGGCGTTATTTTTAGAAATTGTTTCAGGCGGTTGGGTCAGCGCCAATTATGCCGCTTTAGCCTGTTCGGGTTTCCCTCAGTGTAATGGCTCATGGTGGCCTAAAGCCGATTATCAAACCGCGCTGAATTTATTTCACGGATTAAGCTCAGGGTATACCGGCGTTATAGCATTCGATGCGCAGGTTGCGGCCTTGTGGCTGCATAGGGTCGGTGCGCTGGTTTGCTTTATCGTGCTCACCCTGGTAATGCTGAGCGCAACATCCGCGCATCACTCAAGACCGGTAAGAAGAGCAGGTTTAGGGTTGAGCATGTTACTGTTGCTTCAGGTCGGCTCAGGCGTTATCGGCGTCAAATTCGAAGCGCCGTTATGGGTGGAGGTAGCGCATAATGCTTTCGCAGCATTGCTGATGTTGCCGTTAATCGCTATCGGTTTTTACAGCCGATATGCTCATGTCGAAGCGCTAAAACCTGCCGTAGAGGCCGAGCCGCAACCGGAAGGCGCAGTAGTCCCGGCAGAAGCAGCTTATCCTGTAACAGAACCCGAGTCGTTATATCTGCGTCTTAAATCACAGTTAAAGCGCACCCGATCCGGGCTTAGCGGAGTATTGGCTCAGATTCCTTTAGGCCAGAAAGAAATTGACGAGGATTTGCTGGAAGCTATTGAAGCGAGTTTGTTAATGGCAGACATAGGCGTGGACGCAACCACGGAAATCATCAAACGCTTGACGGAAAGCGTTGAACGGCACCAACTCAATGATGGCGAGGCGTTAACGGCAGCCTTAAAGCAGGAATTGCGAAGTATGCTCCAGCCCTGTAACAAGAACCTGCATATCCCCAAACAGGACAAACCTTTTGTTATTCTGGTTGTCGGGGTCAACGGGGCGGGTAAAACCACAACCATCGGCAAACTGGCCAAGCGCCTGCAAGCACAAGGCTATAGCGTCATGTTGGCCGCCGGGGATACGTTCAGGGCAGCAGCTGTCGAGCAATTGCAAACCTGGGGTGAGCGCAATAATATTCATGTGGTGGCTCAGCATACCGGGGCCGATTCGGCATCCGTGATTTATGACGGCGTACAATCCGCGCAGGCTAAAGGCATAGATGTTTTGATTGCCGATACGGCAGGACGTCTGCATACGAAATCCAACCTGATGGACGAATTGAAGAAAGTAAAGCGGATTATCAGCAGGCTGGATGAAACGGCGCCGCATGAAGTGCTGCTGGTCTTGGATGCCGGCACCGGGCAAAATGCCTTGTCGCAGGCAAGACTGTTTAATGAAACCGTCGCCTTGACCGGCTTGGCGCTTACCAAACTCGACGGCACCGCAAAAGGCGGCGTTATTTTTGCGCTGGCCAAACAGTTCGGAATTCCGATTCGCTTCATAGGGATAGGCGAAGGGATTGATGATCTGCAGGATTTTGATGCGGATGCTTTTGTAGATGCATTGTTTGTCAAAGACTAAAACCCGTAACTTGATTTTATAATAGAACACGGGTGACGCTGATGAAACGGATCTGCACGGATTTTAAAGGTCGTTCTTAGGTGACTGTAGGCTATTTTTATAACGGCTAAATAATATATTTTTATGAAGAAGTTCAAATTTATCAGTGATTATCAGTCAAATCCGTGTCGCCTGGAGGTGCCTACTTTTGGCATCGGTGTTCTATTGTTTTAACTGCTGAATCATGCAAAAAAACCTATGTTAAAGTTCGATAATGTCAGTATGAGGTACCCTGGAGCCGGCGATGTATTGCGCAATGTCAGTTTTCATCTGGAACGTGGCGAGATGGCTTTTTTGACGGGACATTCAGGGGCAGGAAAAAGCACGTTATTGAAACTGATTGCGGTCATTGAGCGTTGCAGCCGGGGCCGGGTTTTATTGGACGGCGAGAATCTTAACCAAGCCAAGGACAGGCAGGTTCCTTATATACGCAGGAAAGTAGGCCTGATTTTTCAGGATTACAAACTGCTGCAGGATAGAACGGTTTTCGATAATGTCGCATTGCCGTTAGTGATAGCAGGTTACGGGCACCATGAAGTTTCCCGAAGAGTGCGGGCATCATTGGATAAAGTCGGCCTATTGGGCAAAGAAAGAAAATATCCCGCCGTTTTGTCCGGCGGCGAGCAGCAGCGGGTCGGGATTGCCCGGGCGGTGGTGAATAAGCCCCCGATGATTCTGGCTGATGAACCGACCGGAAATCTTGATCCGGAGCTGTCGGCCGAAATAATGCATTTGTTCGAGCAGTTTCAACAGGTTGGCGTCACTATATTGATTGCCTCGCATGATATTTCATTGATTGCTCAAATGAACCATCGGATTTTAAAGCTGGATCACGGGCAACTGGTTGCGAGTTAAATTATGAAACACGTTAATAAAAAGCCAGGTAAACAGGAGCCGCGCTGGCAAACCAAAATTTCCGGCGGTAATTTTGTCGATAAATTCCATGCTTACCGGAATCTTCATGCACATGCGTTGTTTTCAAGCCTTGGCCGGCTGGTTGCGTCGCGGTTTTCTTCGGCAATGACCATAGTTGTTTTGGCGATTGCCATTTCGCTAGCCAGTGGCTTTTATATCCTGGTGGCGAATCTTCAGCAGTTGGCCGGCAATTTGGAAGCCAGTAATCAAATTTCATTATTTCTTAAAGATGAAATTTCAGAAGCAAGGGCGAACAAGTTTGCAGGCAGCATCAGGCAAAATCCTGATATTCAGGAAGTCAAATTAATCACCAAGGAGCAGGCATTAGCTGAGTTTCAGGCGTACAGCGGATTTGGCGAAGCAGTAAAAGCCCTGGAAAAAAATCCGCTACCGCTAGTCATTCAAGTATTGCCCAAAAATTCATTGGGAAACGAGCAGGCGCTTGAAGCTTTGCTTGATGATTTTGGACGGGCTGCGGAAGTGGATTTTGCCCAGATGGATATGCAATGGGTTAAGCGTTTGCAGTCGATTATGGAAGTGGCGCGATGCGGCGTTACCATATTAAGCTTATTATTGGGAGCCGGCGTATTGTTTATTACCGCCAATACCATACGCCTTGAATTGCATACGCGCCGAGATGAGGTTGTGATCGCTAAACTGGTGGGGGCAACCAATAGCTTTATCCATAGGCCATTCTTGTACAGCGGTTTTTGGATTGGTTTTTTTTCCGGCGTGGCGGCATGGTTTATTGTCACAACGATCATGTTGATTTTAAAGCAACCTGTAGAAAGGCTTTCCGGGCTTTATGATGACGGTTTCCATATGCTGTTTTTGGGCTTTACCGAAACGCTGGCATTGTTACTCATTTCATCTGTATTGGGTGTGGTGGGTTCATGGATAGTGCTTCATTTCCAGCTTCGGCAATTGAAACCCGAGTAGAAAATTATTAGCACTCTATAAGCAAGAGTGCTAGAATTCGGAAAGTTTTTTTACTAGGGGGTCTCAATGAGTAACGCATTAGCTTTACCTATTAATTTATCGGTCGGAACATTTGACGCCTATTTAAATGTCGTCAGGCAAATGCCTAAGTTGACCGTAGAACAGGAACGCGACTTAGCTTTAAGGTTTAGAGATGACGGCGATTTGGAGGCCGCACGCGAATTGGTTATGACCAATTTGCGCTTTGTGGTTCACGTTGCCAGAGGCTACAGCGGTTATGGTTTGTCTATGCCGGATATTATTCAGGAAGGCAATATCGGCTTGATGAAAGCCGTTAAACGATTTGATCCTGATGTAGGCGTGCGATTGGTTTCTTTCGCCGTACACTGGATTAAAGCCGAAATTCATGAGTATGTGATCAAAAACTGGGGCATTGTAAAGATCGCAACCACCAAGGCGCAGCGGAAACTGTTTTTTAACCTGCGTAAATCTAAGCAGGATTTGGGTTGGTTATCCAATGACGAAGCGGTGGCGATTGCCAAAGATCTTGATGTCGACGTGAGTGCCGTTTACGAAATGGAAAAACGCCTAGGCAGCCGGGATATGTCGTTTGATATGCCGGCCGATGAGTCAACCGAAGAAACCTATGTTGCCCCGGCCAGCTATCTTCATCAGCACGGTGCCGATCCTGCGGTATTGCTTGAGAATTTGGATTGGGAAGGCCATGAGCAGGATTTATTGGCGGATGCGATGTCGGAACTGGATGAACGCAGTCTGGATATTCTTTCAAGTCGCTGGTTGGCGGATGAAAAAGCCACATTACATGAGCTTGCCGAACGTTACAGTGTGTCTGCTGAAAGAATCAGGCAGCTGGAACAAAATGCGATGAAAAAATTGAGGGCAGCAGTACTTGCCGCGTGATTGATAGTTTGTAGTATCAAAAGGCTTAACGATGTAATCGTTAAGCCTTTTTTGTTGCCTTACGGTTTGTCGATGCAACCGTAACAACGATTTTAAATTGGTCTGAGTATATCCAGAACTGCTTGGGCCTGTTTCGCAGTTTCAAGGCCGAGATTAGTCAGATAGCCGCCGTCATCCTGTGATATCAAGCCCTTTTCAAATAACCGGTGGGTGGCGGCAATGGTTTCCGGTGTAGCGGTTTTATGTACCTTGATTCCTTCTTGAGTGGTTGACAGGTTGTAGCGAACAAGAATGTTCAGTTCTTCTACAATATCTTGGGTATAGGGCATAGTAAATCCTCATGATTCATTGATTTAAGGCAGTAGCATAATGCTATTTATAAAGAAGGAGTATCTTTTTTTACGCAGTCTTCTTTCTGGCGACAATCACGCCGTCACGAGTCGGATTGATAAAAGTGTCAAATTCAGGATCATTAAAAATTAACTCGTTGTGTTCCATAATCGCTTCGGTCCAGCCGGGGAAAATATCGGTAGGGTTTTCCACTGCTACCCGGCCGCGCCAAAGCACATTATCGGCAATATAAAGTCCGCCGGGGCGAATCCTGTCTTTAGCCATGCGCCACACGCCGGGGTAATCGCCCTTATCGACATCGTTATAGCAAATGTCGAATAGTCCCTCCGTCCGGGCAAAGACTTCCTGAGCCATGCCGGCCTGAAAATCGATTCGATCCCATAAATCGGCTGCGCTGAGATATTGTTCGGCTTTTTCCTGATTGAGAAAATCGGCATCGGTGCAAATCACCCGGCCCTTTGGGCCTACCGCCCTGGCAAACCAATAGGCCGAATAACCATAACCGCTGCCGAATTCAAACACCTGTTCGGCATTGATCATTTTGGCCATCGACTCAATAAAAACCCCCACCAAACGGCCAATGATGGGAAAGTTGTTTTTCTGGGCCAGCGCTTCCATCTCGGTCAATACCGGATGGTCAGTGCGTTGCAGTAAACCGTGCATATAATTTTCAATGGCCGGGTTGACCGGGATTAATATGCCGGGATTTGAAACGGTTGGGGATTTTATGTCGGCCATTGGCTGTTTCTCATGGATAGTGCGTTGTTGTTGACCTAAGTTACCCGTGTATCAGGTACGAAGGCGGGGTATGATATTTAAAGCCGAGTACGGCGCGGGTTTTTAAAACAATTCAGTTTCACAAGGATTCTTATCCTGCACAAGAACAGGCATGTCTTCATATAAAACGACCCTGTTTCTGCCACTTTCCTTGGCGTGATAAAGCGCTTTATCGGCATGATCCAATTGTGTAGTCGGCATGGATATTCCGTCAACATGCGTTAACCCAATGCTGACAGTGACGCGGCCGACGGTTGGGAAATTGTAACTGGCAACCGCTTCCCGGAAGCGGTTAAAGGCGCTTACGGCCATCTCCTGACTGGCTAAATTCAAGATCACAACAAATTCTTCACCGCCAAAGCGGAATAGAAAATCATTGTAACGAAAGCATTTTCCCATCAGTTGGCTAAATGTCAGCAGCACCTCGTCCCCATACAAATGGCCGAAATTATCATTAACCCGCTTGAAATGGTCAATATCCAGTATGGCGATCCATGAACTTTTTTCCTGCGATTTATCGATAATTTGGTAGTCGCTGTAATGCTCGCAAACCTGCAATAAACGGGCATCTAAAGACTGTCGATTAGGCAGTTTGGTTAACACATCCCGTTCCTTGGTGTCATGCAGCATCACCAGGTTTCGATAGACTTCCCGCAGATTACCCAGTAATTCAAGCATCTCCCGGTCAAACGCGCCTTCCAGATGAATAGCGCGATCAGGGCCGCAGCCTCCTCTTATCGAAAAAATAGCCCAGGCATATAAACCGGATTCATCCGGAGCGCTGAGATTCAAGTCAGTCGTATGGTCAATTTCGGTAAGCAGGCTGTTATGGACTTCTTCATCATTTCTGGTGAAATCCAAAGGAAATCGCCGGATTAACAGTTCTTGAACAGTATCCGTTTCCCCCGGTTTTTTTCTTTCGTGCTGGAAGATTTCATAAGCAGCAGCGTTCTCAACCCACGGAATATCGGTAAGGATAGCTAAAAACTTATGCGTTAATGCCTGATAATCCTGTTGGACAGATAGCTGTATAGACCAGGAAAAAATTTGCCGTACTGTTAGGTTGAGGCTCATGGTACTCAGTCGCAATATGAAAGGTTTGATTATGCAACTTTTGTGTCGAAAATGGGATTATTTTTCGAGAATAAAACGTTAACGGGTTAAATTAGTTGTTGCGGAGGAACTTTGCCTATTCCTCTGCATGGGTTTCTTTTAATAGTGCAAGGATCATATTCTCCGCCTGATGCTGATAGCTTCGCCCGAACAGGTTCAGGTGATTAAGTATATGGTACAGATTATACAGCGTTTTTCTGCTTGCATAGCCCGGCGTTAGCGGGTAAACGGCTTGATACGCCTGATAAAACGCAGGACTGAAACCGCCGAATAATTCGGTCATCGCCAGATCCGTTTCCCGGTCGCCAAAGTAGCAGGCCGGATCGTAAATGACCGGATTGCCCTGTTCATCCGCCGCAACATTGCCGCGCCATAAATCGCCATGCACTAAAGCCGGTTGCGGCCGGTAGCCGGAAAACAACGGCTCTAAATTTGCGCAGAGCTTTTCGCCCAGTGTTTGCAGGCGACTGCCGTAACCTTTGGCGGCAGCCAGCGTTAGTTGATGTCCCAAGCGTTGTTCTTGCCAGAATGTAACCCAGTCGGTGTGCCGTCCGTTGACCTGGACAGTGCTGCCTATGGTGTTGTCGCAGCGCCAACCGAAATAAGCCTGTTTTTGCTTATGCAGCTTTGCCAGTTGTTGGCCCAGCAACTGTTCGGAGCGGGGATTCAGGTTATTTAAGGCGATATATTCCAGCGCCAAAAAGGCGTGGTCGGCTGTTTTGCCGCAAGCAATAAGTTTCGGCACACGGATAGTTCGAGCTTGCGCCAAGGCTTGCAGGCCTAAGGCTTCCGCCTCGAACATCGCGAGTCGATCAGGGCTGTTCAACTTGACAAAAAAACTTAGGTTTTCCGTCTGTAACCGGTAAGCCGCATTAATATCGCCGCCTGTCAGCGCCGTAACCTTGAACAGCTTAAAAGGCTGTAGAGTTGCCGATTCAATGAGTTGAACAATAGGCTGCCAGTTCATCAGTAAAGCTTGCCGAACAAGTCCGCATAGGTCAGATACAGCCTCATATCCAGTTCGAACCGGTGATAAGCCGGTTCCATGTGTACGCATAGCTTGTAAAACGCCTTGTTGTGATCCTTCTCCCGTAAATGCGCAAGTTCATGCACGACGATCATCCTTAAAAATTCCAGCGGCACATTTTTAAACAGCGAGGCCACCCGGATTTCATTTTTTGCCTTGTGCTTGCCGCCTTGCACCCTGGAGATAAAGGTATGCAGGCCCAAGGCATGATGAAGATCCTTAATCTTGTCATCATAGATCACCTTGCTGAGCGGCTGGGATTGTTTTAGCAAAGCATTCTTCAGGCCAACGGTATAAGCATAAAGCGCCTTATCCGTCTTGATTGTATGGGCCGCCGGATATTTTCTCAGCAGCGTTTCGCCCAGTTTATTGCTGCCGATCAGCAGGCGCACCTGGGTGGTTACATTTTCAGGATAGCCGATTAAATATTTTAATTCCGGCATGGCTTCTATTGCTTAAGCGATTTCAGTATTTGCTCTAACGGAGCGAGAGAGATCAGCGCCCGGTAAAGCACAGTTTTATCTTCCAACAGGCCGTAACATTCATAGTGATAGGGCGAGTCTATGGCGCGGCCGATGCCTTCCTTCCTGGATTCCTGGGGTATTTGCCTGATCAGTATATACAGCGCATCGCCGGATTTTAGTTGAGCAAGGTAGGTGCGATCGATGCTGATTTTATGAGACATGTACACCAGCGGATTGCGTTCGAAATCATGTTTTTCAATAACCGCTTTTTCCAGCAAGGCGCTGGATATAAGGCTGCACGGGAATATTTCAGGGAATATGGCTTTATTGTTAAACGGATCGAAAAAAGCATCCTGATCGACCAGGGAGCCGCACAAAAAGTTTTTGGCATTGCTGGTTGTGATGAATTTTCGTTTCAGGAAATAACTGCTGCCGGATATAAAAGACCGGTCGGGGTGCTGATTGAGGACGCCAAACTGCGGAATATCGGGGTTGGGCAGAACCAATGCAAATTTGGATTCTTTTTTGTAACCGAGCAAGGCCAATGCGCCGCCGGATTTAACGGTAACCCTGTTGCTGAGAACCGTCTCGGGTTCTTCTGTAAATTGCGATTTCTTTATATCGACCGAGACAACTTGTCCGGGTTTGACCGCGTTGACAAAAGAAAACTGGTAGTTGCTAAAACGCAGGTTCTGATCGCTAATCAGCGCGATTTCATTATGTAACCGGCGATAAAGAAAAACCTTGTGCTCAAGCAATGATTCCAATTGAAACCCCAGTGCGATCGGGCCCTGGAACGGATTGTGATTGATGCGCAGCCACCTGTTCCTGTCGTGAAATAAATTGAAGTCGTCCGTCGCATTACGCGCAACATCAATATGTATTTGATTAAAAACATCCGAACTGTCTGATGTATGCATAGTGCCTCAACGATTAAACTTCTGGTTTGATAGGCTAACGGTATTAATTAAAAACGCCACGATTTTCTTCCTCGTGCCTCGGCAACTGCTCCATGCGTCGCCCCTAAAGCGCCTACATTGGGTGCTCTACCGCCTGCATCCATACAAGCCGTTCGAAGCGAAAGTTTCTTTGCCATTGCATAGCATCAATTGCGGGTGCCCGGAAATTTTCTCTGCGGTTCCAACGCTGTAGGGCGCGCTGCATTAATCAATAAAACGCCGGGTCAACGCGCCATATTCATCGATTCGGCGGTCGCGCAGGAACGGCCATATTTGCCTGACCCGTTCGGCCCGTGCTTTATCAATCGAGCAGCTTAGCAGTTTGGTTTCAGAATCATCGGCGCCGGCGATGATTTCTCCCTGTGGTCCGGCTATAAAGCTGTTGCCCCAGAAGTTGATGCCGGAAGCGGAGTCCGGCGCTTGCTCAAAGCCGATACGGTTGCAGGAAATGACCGGAATGCCGTTGGCGACCGCATGGGAGCGCTGTATGGTAATCCAGGCGTCCAGCTGGCGTTGCTGTTCTTCGGGCGTATCTTCCGGGTCCCAGCCTATCGCAGTCGGGTAAATCAATAATTCGGCGCCTGCTAAAGCCATCAATCTTGCGGCTTCAGGGTACCATTGATCCCAGCACACCAATACGCCTAATTTGCCGATGGAGGTTTCGATCGGCTTAAAACCCAAATCGCCGGGCGTGAAATAATATTTTTCATAAAACCCCGGATCGTCGGGGATGTGCATTTTCCGGTATTTACCGGCAATGCTGCCGTCCTTGTCGAAAACAACGGCGGTATTGTGATAAAGCCCCGGCGCTCTTTTTTCGAAGATGGTCGAAACGATGACGATGTTCAGTTTTTTAGCGACTTCCGACAGGATTTCAGTGGCCGGTCCCGGAATAGGTTGGGCAAGATCAAAGTTATTGTAATCCTCGCTCTGGCAGAAATACGGCCCCAGATGCAGCTCGGGCAATACCACTAAGTCGGCATTTGCGGCTGCGGCCTCATGGATTTTTTCGATAGAAAAATCAAGGTTGGTCTGTCTGTCTGCATTGCAGGACTGCTGGACAGCGCTAACGGTTAATGTCGATTTCATGATGATTGTTTTGGGTGGTTTATGATGGCTGTTATTTTATAACGATTTAATTCTGCTTTGTCAGATTATCAAAAAACTCAGTTGAGCAAACTAGAATCCCGTTTGCCCTGAGCCAGTCGAATGGGGTGGACGGCATTAATCCATAATCCATTGCCGTTAAGTTAAGCGCTGTAGGAGCGGGCCGTGCCCGCGATGATGGAGATACGCAGTTGATCGAATTTACACTGAATTTAAGGCGTCGCTAATGCTTTTTGATATTGAGCTTCGCTAAAGCCACGGAAGGTAGCGCCATTAATGACGGCCAACGGAATTCCGTTATAACCCGGATCAAGCGTCTTTTTGCGTGCTGCGGCAACAAGGTCTTGCTCAATATCGTAGGTATTAAAAGCAATATCATTCTTGCGCAGAAAGGCCATGGCTTTCTTGCAATAAGGACACCAGCTGGTGACGTAAAGATCGACTTGCGGCGCTGCCGGTTGACTCTTGGTATCGACTGGAGTCGGGGGCGGTGATTTTGCCCCAAGTTCATTACGATTTTCTACGGATGCCGGATCAACGGGTTTTGCCCCGGAGAAATGCGATTTCCCGGCGGCATCGGTCCATTTGTAGATTTCGGCCTGGACGGGCAATGCGAATGTCAGTGCAAACAACAGAATAAGCGATGGATTAATGATCATGGTTGGGTTCCGGTTAGAAATGTGTTTGGGCGGCTAAATTTATTCGGGCTCTGGGCAATCACTATGCCCCTGCTTTGTACAAAGCTGGTAGTTTAACTGACTCGCCCAGTATTGGTAGGCTTGCTCAACATCATCCAAGCTGTCGAAAGCCCCTATTAACGTTTTTCCGCCTGCCCGGCAGTCTGCTGAAGCCATCAGTAATTCGCCGGTTTGCGAATCGGTGATTTTTCCCTCGACGCTGGCTTGGCCGACATAAGACTCAGTGCCTGTCGCCAGCATTTTAAGCAGCGATAAGGCGCGGGCCGAAGGGTAGACGGCCGAATATAAATCCAGCAGCAGTATCGAGGATTCCGCATCGGTGATCGCAAATTGAACGCGTAGCGTATCGGGGCCGGAATGGGCCACCAGTCTGAAATTCTTTTTCAAGGCTTCCCGCATTTTGTATTCGAAAAGTTCTTTAAGCCTGTGGTTCTCGGTGTGTTTCATATCATTGAGACCAGAATCGGGCAGTTTGCTGATAACGACTGGATCTATAATGATTTTTTTATAACCCGCCCAATTAGTGCCTTCTTTCCAGAAACTTAATAAAGCATCGCCATTTGCGCCGTTTTTAAGCAGGGAATAATCATCCAGAAAATGTGACGTTTCAACATATCTGGCCTGATACGTCCTCGCGCAACCGACACTGAGCAGCATAAAGACAATGAGTGCAATGCGACTAATGGTCGGTATGGATGCGCGGGACTGATTTTTGAGCGTCATAAAAAACAACTTCAACTCGATTGGTAGGGGCAATGAGGTCGGTTTTTACAGAGCGGGTTTTATACCTTGCAGGTACAAAACCCGTTCTGGATAGGGCGCAATAGTGTCGATAATTAACCGACAGCTTTCAACGCCCCTTCAGGAAATTGCATGGTCATGCAATGCAGGCTGCCGTACTGATGCACCAAGGGCTGGCACGGAACGCCGATGATCTCCCGGTCAGGAAAACAACCGGCCAAACGTTCCAGCGCAACCGCATCCAGCGGGTCGCCGTAAACCGGCACCATGACGGCGCGATTGATGATCAGGAAGTTGGAATAATTGGCCGGGAGCTGCTGCCCGTCCTCATCGTAAATCGGTTTCGGCAGCGGCAGCGGCACCAGATGATAGACGTCTCCATCCTGGGTTCTCAGCGCCTGTAGTTGCGTCTCCATGAATTTCAGGCTGTTGTAGTGGGCGTCTTCCGGGTCGTCGCAGCTGGTGTAGGCGATGGTGTTTGCCGAGCAAAAGCGCGCCAGGGTGTCGATGTGGGCGTCGGTGTCGTCGCCGGTCAGGTTTTCCTGGTCCAGCCAGAATACCCGTTTTGCGCCTAGATGCTGGAGCAGTTGCTGTTCTATGTCCTGCCGGCTCAGGCCTTTGTTCCGGTTCGGGTTTAACAGGCATTGTTTGGTGGTCAGGATAGTGCCTATGCCGTCGCTTTCGACGCTGCCGCCTTCCAGGATGAAATCAATGTCGGTGTGGCTGGCGCCTTTAAAGGGTTTGGCGTTCAACAGTTTGTGATTGAGGTCGTTATCGTTTTGGTGCGAATATTTCTCGCCCCAGCCGTTGAACAGAAAGTTCATGTGCATGATCGCGCCGTCTTTTTCGACGCTAAGGAACACGGTGTCCCTGACCCAGATGTCATTCACGGGCGCCTGGATGAAGTCGATATTGTCGGGCTTGCTGATCAAGGCCTGGATATGCTGCTGATGGCTGTCATCCCTGCAAACGATAAGCAGTTTTTGATATTGGCTGATGGTGTCGGCAATAACGCTGTAGGATTGCTCTACAGCTTCAAGGTTACGAAAGTCGCCGGTTTTATGCGGCCACGCGATTAAAACAGCGGATTGTTTTTCCCATTCTGCTGGAAATCTGTTCATAAGTTTTAGTGTCCTGTATTTGTGTGTTCCGGTTGTGTACCGAGATTTGAGTGGAGCAGCATTTCTTGGGCATGCGCCAGCGTGTTGGCGGTGATATTGACGCCGCCCAGCATTCTGGCGATTTCTTCAACGCGCTCTTCGGTTTCCAGTAACCGGACATTGGAAGAAGTAATATCGGTTCGGTTGTTTTTTTCAACGTAGAGATGGTGGTGCGCTTGTGCAGCGACTTGTGGAAGGTGAGTGACGCACATGACTTGCCGGTTACGGCTTAAGCTGCGCAGTTTTTGCCCGACGATTTCGGCAATGCCTCCACCTATGCCTGAGTCTACCTCATCAAAAATCATGGTCGGGGTGGTTTTATCACTGGACGTGGTGACTTGAATCGCCAGGCTTATCCGCGACAGTTCGCCGCCGGAAGCCACTTTAGCCAGTGGTTTTGCTGGCAGGCCGGGATTGGCGCTGACCAGGAATTCGATTTTATCTTTGCCGTTAAGCTTGGGCGTATCGCTGTCCAGCGCGCCTATATCGACCAGGAACTCGCCTTGCGGCATGCCCAGCTCCTTGATCATCGCTGAAATCTGTTGCTGCAGTTTTTTGCCGCTAAGTTTGCGTTGCCCGGACAATTGCGCGGCCAGCTGATGGTATTGGGCGAGCAGTTGTTCGGCGCTTGCCGTCAGGGCCTCGATGCGCTCGCTGCTGTGAGTCAGCCCGTCAAGTTCCTGTTCAAGTTTGCAGGCCACTCCCGGCAGTTCATCCGGGGTAACGTGATGTTTGCGGCTTAGGCCTTGGATAATGCCGATCCGGTTTTCGATCTCTTCCAGGCGATGCGGATCGGCCTCTTGCGACTCAAGAAAGCGGCGTAACTGGAGCGACGCCTCTTCAACCTGGATCTGCGCTTCGGACAGCATGGCGCAGATTTCGTTCAGTTCGGGCGCAAATTGGGCAATGTGGTTCAACTCGCTGAGGCTGTGGTTCAGCATCTGGTTGACCGATTGCAGGTCGTTCTCATACAGCATATCGACCTGAGCCTGGCCGGTGCTTAAAATCTGCCCCAGATTGGCCAGCTTGCCGTGTTCTTCGGACAGTTCGGCATAGCTGAAATTAGCCAGGTCCAGTTGCTGCAATTCTTCAATCTGGTAGCGCAGCAGTTCTTCGCGTTCGGTCTGGTCGACGCTGGACTTGATCAGGCTTGCCAGCTCTTTATTGGTTTGATGCCATTGCCGGTAACAGGCGTTGACGCTGTCCAGCAGGGGCTGGTTTTTTGCGTAAGCATCCAGCAGGCGGCGTTGCTCGTCGGCATTGAGCAGGGTCAAATGCGCGTGCTGGCCGTGAATTTCGACCAGCTTTTCGCTAAGTTCCTGCAAGGCCTGCAAGGTAACCGGGCGGTTGTTGATATAGGCTTTGGAGCGGCCGTCGCTATTCACAACCCTGCGGATCAGGCATTGCTGCTCGGCATCCAGTTCATTTTCCTTTAGCCATTGTTGCGCTAAAGGCGCGTCGGCCAGATCGAATTCCAGGTTAATCTCGGCGCGTTTGCTGTCGGGGCGCACGTAGCCGGAATCGGCCCGGTCGCCCAGAGCGAGTCCCAGGGCCGTTAATAAAATAGATTTACCGGCCCCGGTTTCGCCGGTCAGCACCGACATGCCTTTTTCCAGGTCGAGATCTAAGGTTTTGACGACGGCTAGGTCGATGATATTAAGGTTTAATAGCATGATTGTCTGTGTGGTAACCACTGCTCCAGTTTAATTTTTCCCTGAGGATATGAAAGAAATCATGGCCTTCAGGGTGCAAAATTCTAATCGGTTTCGGCTCTTTTTTAATCAAAATCTTGTCGCTGATCAGCACTTTGGGAATTTCAATGTGATCGCAAGTTACCAAGGCGTTGATTTGTTTGGTCTGGCAAAAGCTGATTTCAATTTCAGCCGAATCATTGATCACTATAGGCCTATTTGACAAGGTATGGGGATTAAGCGGCACCAATACCAGCGCATTCAGCGCAGGATGCAGAATCGGCCCGCCGGCGGACAATGAATAAGCGGTCGATCCGGTCGGCGTGGAAATAATCAGTCCGTCGGAGCGTTGCGAATTTAAAAACACATTATCGATTTTGGTGATCAGTTCTATCATGCTGGGCGTTACCCAGCGGTGGACGACCACTTCATTGACGGCGGTTTCCTCGTGGATGATTTGTCCGTCGCGGATGATTTTGGTGCGCAATAAATAGCGTTTCTCCTCGGTGTAATAGCCCTGAAGAATGGGACGCAGCTTATCGGACAGCTCGTTGGGCGATATGTCCACCAGAAAGCCCAGCCGCCCCAGGTTGATGCCGATCAACGGAATATCGTATTCGACGATCGCGCGGGCGGCGGAAAGAAAAGTGCCGTCGCCGCCGACAGCGATAACCAGATCGCAATGCCGGCCCATCGTGTCTATGGGGCAGCATTTAACGGACGGATTATCAATAAAATGAGCGCTGTCCTTAGCAATAATGACTGTGTATCGGTGTTGCTTTAAAAAAGCATACAGGGAAGTCAAGGTCGCGGCTATGCTCGGGTCGCTGGGTTTGCCTATGATGCCGATGGTCTTAAAAGGAGTCTGCATTGCCGGATAATAATTGGGAAATGAATTTGATTATACAAAAAATCCTTGGCAAGCCAACGAGTATTAAAGATTCGCCGGATATTTCGGACGCCGCACAGTTTGGTCTTGCCTTTTAGCTTGATATTTTTCAACAATGGACACAATCTATACAGAGACGGATTGCCGCGATCAATTAACAAAGTTGTGAAGCAATAAGACCGGTGTGAAATTATTAATTCAGGAGATTAACAATGAAACTATTGCACAGAAAAGACCTGTTCGGCTGGTCGGAATTTAATCGGGAGCGTAATCTGGATTTTCATAGTGTGCTTTGGGTGCGTGAGGACGGTAATGTCTTAATCGATCCGTTGCCGATGTCCGAACACGATCACAGCCATTTGCAAAGTCTGGGCGGAGTCAGTTTTATCGTCATCACCAACAGCGACCATTGCCGCGATGCCGAACATATAGCCGACGTTACCGGCGCGGCGATTTACGGCCCGGCAGCCGAGGAAGAAACGTTTCCGCTGGCATGCACCCGCTGGCTTCATGATCAGGAGGAAATCGTTCCCGGGTTGATAGCGTACCAGCTTAGCGGCTCTAAAACGCCGGGAGAATTGGCGTTGCTGTTGGAGCACAGCACGCTGATAACCGGCGATTTAATCCGCTGCCATATCGGCGGCGAATTGTGCATGTTGCCGGATGAAAAGCTGATGGATAAAGCCAAGGCCGTGCTATCGATCAAACGCATCGCCGATTTGCCCGATATTAAAGCCGTTTTGACCGGCGACGGTTGGCCGCTGTTCAATCACGGCGGTGAGGCTTTGCATCGTCTGGCGAGGTCGTTGGGTCATTAAGACGGCTTAAGTGAGCAAGCCAACGGTTTTTTCCTCTACAATATGCCGTTTGATGCAGCGTCTTAAGTCATACAGCAGGTTTTGTTCATGTGGGTACAAAAAGAGTTTTCATTGTCGGAAAAAAGTCGGGGGTTTCATCTGATCACCGGTGAAATCCTGAGCGTTATTCCCGAATTGGCTGCCGTAGAGTGCGGATTACTGCACCTTTTTATCAAGCATACATCGGCATCGTTGACGGTTAATGAGAACGCGGACCCGACGGTGCGTCAGGATCTGGAAAGCCACTTTAATAGATTCGTGCCGGAAGGCGCGCCTTATTATAAGCATGCCTATGAGGGCGACGATGACATGCCGGCCCATATCAAAAACACTCTGCTGGGTTCCAGTTGCAGCATTCCGATTACCGATGGCAAGCTTAACTTAGGAATCTGGCAAGGCATTTACCTGTGCGAGCACCGCAATCGGGGCGGCAGCAGGCGTATCGTAGCCACTATACAAGGACAGGCTAGAACGACCGGGTAGACCCGGCGGTTGGTAGTCAATAGTTCAGGACATTGAGAGAGTATTTTGAAGATATTAGTAACAGGCGCTGCCGGGTTTATAGGTTCAAGCCTGAGCCTGAAATTGCTGGAGCGGGGCGACGAGGTTGTCGGCATAGATAATCTTAACGACTATTACGATGTTAATTTGAAACTGGCAAGGCTGGAACGCTTGCGCAGCTATGACCGTTTTAAATTCATCAAGCTTGAAATTGCGGATAAAAATGCAATGGAAGAACTTTTTGTCAGGGAGAAGATTCAACGCGTCATGCATCTGGCCGCTCAAGCAGGAGTGCGGCACTCGATAGCCAATCCGCATACTTATATCGATTCAAACATAGTCAGCTTCATCAATATACTGGAAGGGTGCAGACAGTGCGAGGTCGAGCATTTAGTCTATGCGTCATCCAGTTCGGTCTACGGCGCGAATACCAAAATGCCGTTTTCCGTCCATGACAACGTCGATCATCCTGTTTCCCTTTATGCGGCCAGCAAAAAAGCCAATGAATTAATGGCGCATACATACAGCCATCTTTATCAGCTGCCGACCACCGGCTTGCGGTTTTTTACCGTTTACGGCCCCTGGGGACGGCCGGACATGTCGTTGTTCAGGTTCACCCGTAACATCCTTGAGGGTAAAGCGATAGACGTGTTCAATTACGGCAATCACCGCCGCGATTTCACCTATATAGATGACATCGTTGATGGCGTGGTCAGGGTTATCGATCACCCGGCAAAAGCTAATCCCGATTGGTCAAGTGATAACCCGGATCCGGCGACGAGCTTTGCCCCTTACCGTTTATATAACATCGGCAACAATAATCCCGTGCATTTGTTGGCGTTCATTGAAGTGCTGGAAAAATGTTTGGGTCAAAAGGCGATCAAGAATTTATTGCCCATGCAGCCGGGCGATGTGCCCGATACCTACGCGGATATTTCCGATTTAGTGCATGATTTGGGCTATAAACCCGTCACGCTGCTGGAAGACGGTATTAGGAATTTTGTTGAGTGGTATAAGGATTTTTACCGGGTGGCTTGATCAAGCAGTTTTGGAAGTGTGTGTTATTTTTCATGGAAGGGTTGCTATCAATCAGGGAGCGCTATAGTATTGAGCCTAACGGATTGTCGGTGTGGCTATTTACACCTACGATTGAAAGTTAATATGCACCTGAGAAGGTGTCCACTTACATAAGTTAGGCCAGAAAAGTAACAACTAGAAATCTGAGAGAGGAGGTACGTTATGGAGTCATCCGGGGAGGAGCATAGTCACCAAACTGTCGTTCGACAACTGCCAGATGAAGTTGGCGTCCGTCGGAAGGAGTGGTGGAGCCATTTCAAATTTTGGAGACGCTTCTATTTTTCCGTTGGCACGCTTGGCGCGGCTGTGTCGGCGATAGCTGCAATAAATGTTTTTGACAGTTCGCCTTATCTGGCCGCTGTTGCTTCAATTTGCTTCGCAATCCTAGGTTTTACTCACCCAGAGCGGAATTATCTGCAGTATGTTAGGGCGTGGCGGATTCTGGATGTTGCATGTAAACGCTACCAATACGAGCATCAGTTCACAATGGAGCGCTTACTGGATGCTGTCGAACAAGGAGAAAGACTCATTTCTGAATTTGAATACACCCCGGAAGGTAGGCAGGAGACAAAGTCGCCACCTACCGACAAACCGAGCGCCTAACACGGCGCTTCGCGGCAAGATCGGATGGCTGGCGCCAAACGCGGTAAGACGTAATTTGTAGGGCGCAGTAGCGCTA
>JALNYY010000236.1:2765-3865 GCA_023229605.1 Methylobacter sp. | reverse complement strand
CGGTGGACAGCCTAGAAAGCCTGGAACAGGCTATGGAAGCCATCGGCTATCCCGCTATTTTAAAAAGCCGCACCCAGGGCTACGACGGCAAAGGCCAGTCGCTGCTCAAATCGGCGGACGATTTAAAGCCAGGCTGGGAGCTGTTGCAAGGCGTACCCGCCGTCGTCGAAGCCTTCGTGCCGTTTAACCGGGAAGTGTCGATCATCGCCGTGCGCAGTGTTTCAGGGGAGATTGTTTTCTACCCGTTATCGGAAAACCTGCACCGCGGCGGCATACTGCGCATTTCCGAATGCCGTGCCGGTGACCCGATGCAACAACAGGCTGAAGGCTATGTATCCCGCTTGCTGGAAGCGCTGGATTATGTCGGCGTACTGGCGCTGGAATTATTCGAGATAGACGGCCATCTGGTTGCCAACGAATTTGCGCCGCGGGTGCATAACTCCGGCCACTGGACGATCGAAGGCGCGGAAACCAGCCAGTTTGAAAATCACTTGCGGGCGATTCTGGATCTGCCGTTAGGCTCGACAGCGCCGGTAGGCAACGCGGCCATGGTCAACTTCATCGGTGGACTGCCTAAGACTGAAGAACTATTGGCAATTCCTCATGCCCATTTGCATCTTTACGACAAAGCCCCGCGCAAAGGCCGCAAAGTGGCTCATGCCACGGTGCGGGCGGAGAGTCAGCAGCAATTATCGGAATTGATCAAGAAATTGGCCACGCTGGCCGATCAGGTTGATGATTCGTAATATCTGATTAAGGACGCGCACGAAATAACTTCAACAACGTGCTCCCTCTCCCTTCGGGAGAGGGTTGGGGTGAGGGAATAAAATGCTTAAGCCGCCTCACGCGGCAAAACTTCCTTCTCAATTGCGGACAAGGCTTGTTGCTCAGCCACGCGCAAATCGTAAGCGGTTTGCAAACTCAGCCAGGATTGGGCGTCGCCGCCGAAATAACGCGCCAAGCGCAGTGCAGTATCAGGCGTAATGGAACGGCGTTCTTTGACAATTTCGTGCAGGCGAGTAGCAGGAACGTGCAGGGCATTCGCCAATGCGTTTACGCTCAGGCCAAGCGGAAGCAGATAATCTTCCCGCAGAATTTCG
>JALNYY010000236.1:0-2755 GCA_023229605.1 Methylobacter sp. | reverse complement strand
CAATGGTAATCGACAATTTCAACATCAAAAGCATCGCCGTCCGCCCAGCGGAAACAGACGCGCCATTGGTCGTTGATGCGAATGCTGTATTGTCCCGCACGATCAATCCATCCTACACGCTTTACTCTGCTGAATTATCCAATAAAATTAATACAGTGGCTAAAATTCCTGTCAGCATAAAGGCTGATTTTTCATCTCGTATCAATTCCTTGTCCAGGTAAGTGTGGTGTGCAAAATAGTTTCTTGCTAAAGCGCAACACAAAAAAGCTTGTGCCAGATGAATGTCGCTTTCGCTCCATAGTTCTTCACGAATTCCCATAATCTCACCTATCGGATTTAATGGGGTATTTCGCAATTGAGTAAAGGTGTTCACATTACTATTAAAGTATTCAATCACATGTTCAGAAATATTTTTTTGCTTGGCTAGTGCCACAATATATTTATTCAAGCTATCCAATCTATCCCCTTTATTTAAAGTACCGCTTCTTATCAAAGAAACATTTTCTTCCAAAGAGCCATCTTTTTCCAAAGCATAACGCAGACAAACTTCAGCGCGAATCGCTAATAATGAATAAAAATCAAGTGGACGTAATACACGAAAATCCAGGCTGCCTTTTTGCTTGGGGTTATGCATTAAGTTTTCATGAAGTTGGCGAAAAGCACTTAAGAAACTATCAAAAGGATAATTAGTTGCTTGTAAGCCACCTACTAATTGTTTAAGTTTTTCATCAGCTGGCAGCATACCTATAAATATTTTTTTATTATAAATAGGCACATAACGCAAAAAATATTGCCTATCTTCAAAAAACTCATAGGGTAGAACTTTATGCAATTCAGCCCAGTCGTGCCGTTCAAAATCTGACCATTTCCACTTATCCAGATAAAAACTTAATTTTTTGCCATTAAGAGCGCGAAGCCAATTCAAAGCAAACAAAATATCTCTTTGAAGGTAGGGCCAAGCACGGAGTGTCCATTCACAGTAATGCTCATTTGCCCATAACCAATCGCTTGCCAATATCAATAGTTTTTCTTTGATAGCTTGTTCCAATATTTCGGCATCAATACCCAAATGCTCCGCCAATAGTTTTGCGCCTTTATCATGTAAAACTTGATCTTGATCTTCGTTATCAGGCAACGCATCTCGAAACGCACGATAATGTGAAAGCCAAGTCATTGGTTCTGCAAGCCCTCCCCATCTATTAGGTAAGCTGAGTATATGGCTCGGTTTCGTCGCATGCTCTTTGACTCTTGCAGCCATGCGCACAATACCTTGTGCTTGCGCCTCGACATCTGGCGTATCAAGAATGGGCGCAATACAATCGGCTGAGCGTATAACATCAATCAATGCGTAAGCTTGCCAATGAAAGCAATAGTCAGCATAGGGAATGATACTTTCGGAAAGATTGGGATGAATAAATTCATCAGGGATAGGTGCTAAGGATATTGCATTATCTGCCTTGCGTAGTCTGTTGCCGCAGGCATCATTGGGATGAAAGAATGGATGCAAAAACCAGAGAGGTTTTTGGTTACCATCAATACACCATGTTGAATCCCACAAGGAGTTTTCAATATCAAAGCTTGGTCTATCAGGACTTAGAAGAGCAGAATATTCAGGAAAACTTTGCCATGTTAAAAAATATTCGGGAGGAAAAGCTATTCGATATTGTGGTACAAGCCAACCCCATTCAACCAGTTTTGGCAATGAATAATGACGTATGAAATCTTTAAGGCCAAGGGTTTCCAGCCAAGATACAAAAGTTCCTTTTTTTCCTTGCTGAACGGTTAGGAGTGGGGGGGCAGACATATTTGTTTTGGGGGTTGGAGTAAAATGCAAAATGCATAGGATGGGAGAAACACCGTGCGGCCCATCTATCAGATGGGCTTCGTACCTCAGCCCATCCTATCGCACTGACGGAGATTATTCTTGAAGCTTGGCAAACTTGATAAGATCCAGGGCGTAGGTTGGCGTTTCGGTTGGAAGACGGGTAAAACCGTAATGTAAATAGAAGGCTTCCGCTTCTGAAGAAATGGCATGTGCAATCAAAAGACGGGCGGATACTTCTTTAGCGGCGCGGGCTGACCTTTGCACTGCATCTTGAAGCAAGGCTTTGCCCAATCCTTGATCTTGCCATTTCTGGTCAATGGCTAACCGTCCAAGTATTACCGCTGGAATCTGGCGGGGCATATTCCGACGCATGGAGCCAATAACCTCTTGGCTAAAAATCTGCCCCATGCAAATAGCGTAGTATCCGATAACTTTATGCGAACCGGACGGACAAATAACATAGGTTCTGCTTGCCGATGCTTCCATATTGGCGAATGCCCGCTCACGCAACCAAGTATCCAGCGTTTCCTCGCCCGAGCGGAAACCCTCTGTATCATGCTGTACGGTTAAATGAACAGGCGAACAAATTTCCTTATTTTCACTCATGCTACCAAGGAGGATTGATTGTACGCAATCGGTTCATGCCGTCGATCTGCTCTTGTGTTGCCGGTGTGTCTAGCCATTCCAGTACGTTTTGGAACGTCTTGTTGTCTACATAAATAGAGGTTTGGTCAAGAATCACGTTCTTGGCTTCCTTGAGTGCTGAGGCCATCATAAATTGCGAACGATTTGAACCAAGCAACTCTGCTGCTTGGTCAATAAGCAACCTATCATGTGCTTTCGCGCGCAAGTGAATGTTTACTTCTGCGGGTGTGTGTTCTGTTCTCATAGCCTTTAATGCCAATTAACTAATTTCATATTAAAAGTATC
>JALNYY010000064.1 GCA_023229605.1 Methylobacter sp. | reverse complement strand
TTACGACAGATTTATAATGTCATCAGAGGTGAATATGAGTAATCAAAATAAACATAAACGGCCTAATAAAGTGGACCCCATTGTCGGCATAGATATTTATTGCAGAATAATGTGAGGTAATACCTACACTCGCTCGTCTCCCTCTTGAATACAAAAATAAAGCAGTTTTTACACAATATTCATAATAGAGAAACATGATGCACATTGTTATTAATAGCTGTAGACCGCTAGTTTTACGGAGACAAGAGTTGGATCGAAAAAAACAGGGTCTATTTTTAGCGCTTTTTTATCTTAATGTTATGCCATGCGCTTCCGGGACGCGTAGACGTCTATGGAAATTCAACAGCGGTAAAATCATCCATGAACGGGAACGTGGAACCCGAACTTCAGGTGACATCCTGATGGAATGGCTTTATCCGTTACACACTGGCGAGGCCTTTGGTTTTACGGAGCGGATTATTAGTTTAATCTCAGGATTTGTGCCACTGATGCTTTATGCGACCGGTGTTATGCGTTGGCGGGAAACGCCCAAAGCGCAACAAAACCATAAAATAATGAGGATGTGAAAAACGGAACAAGAATACCCGGCTATCAGAGGCAAGCGTTTGTTTAATAGCTGGAAACTCGTACAAAAGGAAACATAATAATGTCAAACACAAACGATAGTCATGTGGAGCTGATGAAACAACCGATTTTTATCTTATCTTGTGTCCGTTCGGGTTCGACAATGCTGCGTTGCATTGTCGATACGCATCCCAATTTATGTAGTCCCGGCCATTTGAACTTAGGGCCGTTATGCGGTCGTTTATATAGGACGACTTATTATTCGCTGGGACACTTGCCGGGTATAGAAACTGACGAGCAAAGAGACCAACTTGCAATCAAAGAAACCCGACGTGTGCTAGAGGACTTATTGGGCCGCTACGCACAAGGGAAAGGCAAAAATGGTTGGTGCGAAAAATCGACCATCAATATTGATTGTCTGGAGATACTAGCAAAGGTTTTTCCGCAGGCGAAATATATTTGTTTATACCGAAATTGCCTGGATGTTGCATATTCGTGCATTAAGTTCAGTCCATTAGGATATATGCCGGAATTGGCTTCCTATGTACAGAAAAATCCGTCTAATCTTGTTGCCGCGATGCTGGATAATTGGCTGGAGAAGACCGGCAAACTGATAGCATTCGAACAGGATCATGCCGATCAGTGTATTAGGGTTAACTATGAGTCTTTGGTATTGCAGCCGAAACTTGTTTTGGCAAAACTATTCGATTTTCTTGAAGAATCATGGGATGAGAGCTTGATTGACTCGATTTTTAAAGTGCCTCATGATCAGGGTGACGGCGATCTGAAAGTCTGGTTTTCCGGCAAGATCAACAAAGACTCTATCGGCAACGGGACAGCGATTCCGTTTACGGCCATTCCGGGGGAATTGATGGCTGAGATTAACATGCTTCACCAGCAGTTAGGCTATCCAACGATAGAAACTTTATATGCCGAACACCGGGTTAATGACGATCAGGCACTTGATGAGCTGGACTTGAGTGATTTTTTCAAAAATCGGTTTTTACAAGATACCTCTGCAAGAATTGACCAATTCAGCCAGTTGCGCGGTGTCTGCAAATTCGTGATAACCGGATTAAAAGGTGGTGTCTGGACGATTGAGAGTAATAGCAACGGCCTGACTTTAAAAGAACATGATGAGGCTTGCGATTGCACAATCGCTACAACATACAGAGTTTTTTGTGAGTTGGTTGAAGGCAGAAAAACTCCCGTTAATGCTTACGAACAAGGCGAAATAACAGGGGACGGTAATGTACTTATGGCATTAGAGTTTGGTAGGCTGTTGTTTGGTGGTAGTTGACGTATCAGCTTCAGCCAAGAGCTAGAAAATACACAATAATGGATCGGTAAGATGAGAATTGCTGGAGCTGTAGGCGATTGCTAAATAATAACACTGAGGTATGGATTGAAGATTTACATGTTAACAATGCAGAGCATGGGGGTATTGGAATGTGCTGGATGACAAAGAACGGAACAAGGCGTTGCGGTTTATGCATAAAATCCATAGTGACCGTTATGTTGTCAGTCACGGTAAGCTGAGGGTCATCTTGGACTCGTATATTGGTATGGCTACTGAGAATATCCGCTTTGCGGAGGAAGATTTTGGTAAGCCATATATCAGCATCGACGGCCAAGAACCGGAAGTTAAATTCAATTTATCTCATTCAGGGCGGAAAATGATTGTAGCTGTAGGTTTGCACGGTCAGATAGGGGTGGATATTGAAGAGTGGGACGGCAGGGTCGATTATGGGTCGGTCGCCAGCAATTGCTTTGCCGAAGCCGAACGCCGTTTTTGGAACGGATTGCCGGAAGACGGGAAAGACGAGTTTTTCTACCGGCTCTGGACCAGGAAGAAAAGTTTTGTAAAAGCGGTCGGGAAGCTAGATGTTTCCGAAGTTATCTCTTCGTCGGTCGGTAAGGCGTAGTTTTTGTCTGTACAGAAGGGGTATGGATCAGCTGGAGATTGGGCGCTGATCGATTTGGATTTCGGCAGCGGCATCAGCGCCGCACTGACGTTTTCAGTGGAATTCTATAAAAGGATTGATCTGAGAAGATTGCAATTGTAACTGTGTAGGTCAAGTTCAGACAATTAGGTTGTCACTTGGTATATTGACGTGAATCGGAGTGAGAGCGAAAAATCTCGTAATAGTGCAGTCTAGGTTAAACCATGGACGGCTGACTGGAATAATGATTAGTTGTGTAGTTGTGTATGGGAGGATCGACGGCATTTAAGCCCGATTGTCCTTAGATAGGACTATTCACAAACGTGTTTATATTTTTTGCTATAACTCGTAGCTGCTATATGGTTTACCCTGGTGTTTGATTGAAGTTGGGGGTCAGAGGTGCGTTACAATGATGGAGAGTAAATGGATACTGCCGCAATTGAACACAAAAGAAATAGATTGTCACGGGCCTATCAACTGGCATCTGAGTACAGACGCATGTGCAATGGATATATGACTGACGATGAATTGCCCTCGAAGTTGCAATTTGTTGCCAAATCACTGGAATATCAATTTCTTCCTCATTATGCTGGAAGCCCGCCAAGCTGGCGAACGTTTTTGCGAAAATTCAATGGTAAGCGAACCTTACCCGATTTCTGTGTTATTGGGCCAATAAAAAGCGGCACCAGCGACTTGGCTGTTAATATAATGCTGCACCCAAATATAATGACGCCATTAGCCAAAGAATTCTCATATTCGATCCTGAGGAGTGGCGAATATTTTATCCAACGGAGCGGCAGAAAAAAGAGTATGCCTCCCATTGCGGTTCGGCACTTTCCCCATATTTTGCTCCTCATCTACATAAGATGGAATTAACTTACAATCTGTCACAGGTACGGCCAAATACAAAAATTGTGCTTACATTGAGGAATCCTGCAAAACGTGTTTTTTCGCATTGGAAGTGGGAGGTGTTTTTGTTCGGCATGAAACACGCTAATGAGCTACCATTTTTAGCGTCATTTCCTGCTTATGTTGATAAAGCAGTCACAGTATTTCCAGAATATCCAATGTATACGACCTGTGGTTTTCAGACATTGCAAACGAGTGTTTACTGGAAAGCGGTGAGTTACTGGATAGAGTGTTTTGGTCGTGACAATGTACTGGTGCTTGATGTGGCGGACTATTTTTTTGATAGTAATCGTTTCTTAGGTCAAATTTATGAATTTGTTGGTTTGCAAGTTTTGAATGTCCTGTATTCAACAATAGAATAAATGAGAACCCTATTGTCTTGCCTCCTCCAGATGAGGAAAGTATGTCAAAGCTTAGTGAGTTTTTTAAACCTTATAATGAAAAGCTTTGACCTTTGCTGGGAAGAGAATTCGACTGGAGATAAGTGAATGGGTTGCCATAAAAGAGCCTCTTCAATTGTGATCAATATTGATCTGTTACTACTTAAAAGAATGGGGAATAAATGTTAATTTTAGGCATAACCGGCGGCATTGATTCGCTATTTGACGCAACAATGTTACCTAGTACGGGGTTGGGGCATGATTCGGCTGCGGTATTACTGGAAAATGGGCAGGTAACTGTAGGAATCGAGGAGGAACGGTTAAGTCGTATTAAACATACTAATAAAATGTGTTCGTATTCAATGCGATTTTGCTTCAAGACGGCAAACAAAATCATTGATGATCTGGATGCTGTCGCAATTTATGCGAGTGAGGATTTTTTAAACAATAAACTTAAAGAATTTCGCTTACATGCACCGGAATTAAGTTTTTTTACGGATATCAGGCATTTATACCAAGTTCTATTCGAACAGGAATTCGGTGTTTCGATTAACAGGGATATTTTTCAGTTCGTACACCATCATCTTGCTCATGCCGCCGCATCTTATTATTTATCTGGATTTGATAAGGCACTGGTACTCACCATCGATGGCGAAGGCGATGATATTTCGGCTATGGTGGTCGATGCAAACGGTAAGGACTTTAATCCACTGAAAACAAAGTCTGTTTCAGATTCCTTGGGACATTTTTATTTAAAAGTCATTGCTTTTCTGGGGTACAAGGATTTCGACGAATATAAGGTGATGGGCTTGGCACCTTATGGCGATCCGGCGGTTTACCGGCAGAATTTCAGTCGCTTTTATGAATTGCTGTCTGACGGTGATTACACCATCCATCAGGATCGCATTATGGAGATGTACGATATAGTGCAACCAAGGGGGCGAGACGATTCGTTCTCCCAAGTCCACATGGATATTGCAGCAGCATTACAAGAGGCGTTAGAGACTATTGTTTTCCATGTCCTGCGTCATTTTCAGCAACTGACCGGCCACACTCGTTTGGTAATCAGCGGCGGTGTCGGCCAAAACAGCAGCATGAATGGAAAAATTCTCTGTTCCGGGTTATTTGAGGACGTTTTTCTACCATCTTTTGCCGGGGATTCCGGCTGCGCTTACGGTGCCGCAGCTTACATTGCCCACCAAATGCAGCCGGAACTGCCTGTTACACGCGTTTCTCATGCGTATTGGGGAACGCCGATTCATGATGATGAAGTCGGTGACGCTTTGGAGGCTTGGCGCACGTTCTTGCATATCGAAAAAATGGACAACCGGTCGGAACAGGTGTCCGATCTGATGATAGACGGCGCGGTGATCGGTTGGGTGCAAGGGCGTTCCGAATTCGGTCCCAGGGCTTTGGGTAACCGCAGTATCCTGGCCGATCCGCGTGTCGCCTCGCACAAGGAGACTATCAATGCAATGATTAAAATGCGCGAAGGCTACCGGCCATTTGCACCGTCGATCATGGAGGAAAGGGTGCGAGATTTCTTTGAAGTGCCGGGAGAGCATGCCGATTTTCCTTTCATGTCATTCGTGCTGAATGTCAAACCGGAATGGCTTGCTCAATTGCCCGCTATCACCCACGTGGATGGCAGCGCTCGGCTGCAAACCGTAAGCCGGGAGGCCAATCCGCGCTATTGGGAGTTGATCGATGCGTTCGGCAGTAAGACCGGCATTCCGATTTTACTGAATACCTCGTTCAACAACCATGCCGAGCCTATTATCGACAGCATAGACGATGCAGTGGTGTGTTATTTGACGTCAGGACTGGATTATCTGGTTGTGGGAGATTATTTGGTTCGCAAAAAGAACTGGCAACCTGAGGACTTGACCAACTTAATCGTCAGCTTGCCGAAAGCAGCACTATTGCTAAGAGAAGATCGCTATGTCAGCTATAGTGAACGCGGTTTTAATTACACACTGGTTTGGAATTACGACTCCGCACGACGTCATGCATTGTCAGAAGTTTGGTACAAAATATTGCAAGCGGCGGACGGGGAACTGTGTGTGGGACAGCTTATGCTTAGTTTGGGGTTTTCAAGAGAGCAGCAAGCGCAGGTTTTGGAGGAATTGCCGGTGTTATGGTCGGATCGTTTGCTGGTGTTACGGCCTGATTCCAAACGATGAAGAATATTGGGTAGTGGGTCAGATCTGTAATTTGGCTCAGCGCGCCAGGATTTTTCGCGAAAGGGTGCGGCACGAACGAATTCCACTCGCTCCAACTGATTTTTTTAGGATTAACCGACTTATAACTGCGACTGCTTATTGGAGTTTATTTCTTGCTTTTACTCGCACTTGCTTCACAAATCTTTTATAAGCATTGGGCCCGTGCCAGTACTATGTATCGGTTGCTATGAATACATCGATGACTCCCAATAATTCCGTGTTCTGGACGGAATCTCTAGCCAAGGATTTGCTGGTCTTTTTGACCGGTCGAGTGAAATGCCCGGATACTGCTGCTGATTTGACGCATGAAACTTATCTGCGTCTTTATCATAGCATCAATAATAATCCTCCGGACAATGCCCGCGCACTGGCTTTCCGTATAGCCGTGAATTTGGCGATTGATTATCAGCGTAAAATAATCGTCAGAAATCGCCACATTTCCGATGCGGAGCCCGGTTCCTTTGCTGAAACCATCGCTGGGACATCAGCAGCCGAACCCATACAAATCTTAATGGCCCAGCAGCGTCTGGGTATTTTGCAAGCGGCGCTTGATGAATTGCCATCGGACTCCCGTACCGCTTTCTTGTTAAATGGCATTGATGGCCTTAGTTATTCGGAAATCGCCGAACGTTTAGATATTTCAAAAAGCAAAGTGGGCCGGCTTTTGGCGCAGGCTATAGCGCATTGCGGGCAACATCTTGAACAATAACCGGATTTGCCTGATTTTTTTTCGGCTTAACTGCGGCGGATTCAGCTTGTCGAACGTTTTATATAATAACAACCATTCCCCGGAGTCTGGCAATGCCATCTTCTGCTAACGAACCATCAATACCTGAGCTTAAACAGCAGGCTATCGACTGGCTCGTCCGGCTGCGTTCCGACGACCTCAGCGATGGGGAAATGTACGCATTCGCAGATTGGTTGTCGCAGGATCATGCTCATTCCAGCGCGTTCGTTGCGGCGGAAAACCTGTTTAATAACATGGTGCTGGCGGCTAAAAGTCCGGTACCTGGTGCAGAAGAACAAGCCGAATCTAGCCAGCCGCAAAAAAAAATACTCGCTAATAATGAGTTACAGCGCTGTCAAGCTCCCTCTCCTGCTGGCGAGAGTTGGGATGAGAGGGATAAAACTAATAATTTATACCACCCTCATCCCAGCCTTCTTCCTCAAGGGAGAAGGAGTCGACAGTTGTGTAGATACCTATCCTCCAAGCACTACACGCGCTGGATGACAGCTTCCCTGGTATTGGCGGCAGCGTGGCTGTTTGCTGTTATTTTGGTGATTCCCCAACAATCGCACCTGTTTGACGACTATCTGAGCGACTATCACACCGAAACCGGCGAATTACGCGAAATTCAACTGGCTGACGGCAGCCGTTTATTGCTCAATACCAACACTGCCGTTTCGGTTGATTTTAAGAATTCGATACGGCAGATTACCCTGTATCATGGTCAGGCCAGCTTCACTGTCGCCAAGGATATGCAACGCCCTTTTGAAGTGGTTTCAGACGGGCTGATTGTCCGTGCGCTGGGTACTGTTTTTGAAGTTTACAACCCTGATTCCAGCGAAATTAGCGTTACCGTACAGGAACATGCGGTAGCGGTTCGCGCTCAAACCACGGCAGAGCAACACTTTGCCAGCGTCAGCGTGCAAGAAGGACAGCAGCTGCGTTATCGCCCCGGCGGCACATTGCAGCAACCCGAGCCGGTCGAACTTAATCAGACTACCGCATGGCAACAACATCGGTTATTCATCAATGACCGTCCTCTTTCCGAGCTCATCGAAGAATTAGACCGCTACCGTGTCGGTCGCATTTTTCTTTCCGATGAAAAGCTCAAAAACCTTCGCATCACCGGTATTTTTTCTCTGGATAATCCCAATGATGTGCTCAACTCAGTACGTAAAGTGCTGGCTTTGGAAGAAACCCGACTTGGCCCCTGGTGGGTTTTATTGCATCGTTAAATTTTTCAATTGCGGATAACCGGCAAGTATCGCCGCCGGTTATGCTGCAAAACGCAAAAGAAATTACCAGAAATGAAAAAGCGTAACTTATTGACAATAACTACTTAAATTATCTTTAGCCTGTTTTTTTTAAAAATTTCATTTTTTTTTGAACCGATTTTTGTTCTCGCACGTTTTCTATAGGGAGATTAATTTTTTATAAAACAGGAGAGAGCGTGAAAAAACACCTAGCTAAAAAAAGTGCTTGCACCGAAACGGACAGCAGTTCAATTCATCAACAGTCAACGCTAGTCGCTACCCATCATCAGCAGTTTAAGCACAGAGGGAATGCCGTATTGCGAGTGGCGATTGCAACCCTGCTCGGTGGCGTGATGATTGGCGAGCCGGTATTCGCCGATGATGCAACCCGACAATACAAGATTCCAGCGCAATCGCTGAATAACGCACTGATGAAATTTGCCGCCGACTCCAATCTGGAACTGATTTTCAGCGCCGATACGATACGCAACCTCAACGCCAAAAGCCTGGATGGCAATATGACGCCTGAACAGGCACTGGGGCAATTGCTGCAAGGCAGCGGCTACACTTATCGGTTTATCGATAAGCATACGGTCACCCTGGAGAAAGCGCCTCAATCCTCAAACACCACAACCTTGAAGCCGATGACAGTGAAAGGCAATAGGAACGATCCCAACGACCCTTACAACAAGGATTATGATGTGCGCAATGCCACCACCGGCACCAAGACCGATACGCCGATCTTTGATACACCCGTGACGGTTCAAGTCGTATCGAAAGCAGTCATAAACGATCAGCAGGCGATAGGGTTAGGTGATGTGCTGAATAATGTCAGTGGTGTTTCTAAAGGCTGGGGTTTTGGCGCTCAGGCTAATGAAACGGTTCAAATCAGGGGGTTTGCCAACAATTCAATATACAGAGACGGCGTTTTAACGCCGAACAGTGTCAATATGTCATTGGCCAACGCGCAACGCGTCGAAGTATTGAAAGGCCCCGCCGGCATGTTGTTTGGGCGCACCCAGCCGGGCGGTTTAGTGAATGTCGTCACCAAGCGGCCGCAGAAAGAATCGTACTATTCCATGCAGCAGCAATTCGGGTCCTACGACACCTACCGCACCTTGGCTGATGCGACCGGTTCGGTTAATAAAGACGGTTCTTTATTGTACCGGCTGAATTATGAGCATCTGGACAGCAACTCGTTTCGGGATTATGTATTTGATAATCGGGATTTTATTGCCCCGTCACTGACTTGGCTGATCAGCAACGACACTCAGCTCGATCTGGATTTTATGTGTCAAAACAGGAGAACCATTAACGATTCCGGTATTCCCTACGATCTTCAGCTTTCCGGAGCTATTCCGGGAAAAATCCCCCTCAATTTTTTCAGAAACGAACCAACCGACTACAATAATTCGCAGTTTTATGAAGGCGATGCGACGTTGACCCACCATTTTAATAAGGATTGGAAGATTCGCGGCAAGTTCTCGATCATAAAGAATAATGCTGAAACAGCGCAAACAACTTCTAACGCTAATATCAATCTTTTGGGCGATTTGGCTAGAGGATTTTTAAAAACCAATAACGACTTTGGAAGTGAATATGGCACGGTCGATTTAACCGGCCACTTTTCAACTTTGGCGTTGGATCATACTTTGGTCATCGGGACAGATTATTATCAATCTAATGATGCCGGAAGTACCAGTACGAATAGAACTGGTGCAGCCGGTGTGCCGACTATCAATGTTTTTAATCCTGTCTATGGTTTTACCCGATATCTGAACGACCCGCTTGGCCCCGTTACCAACAATAAAAATGAGTGGTACGGTGTTTATGTCCAGGACCAGATTGCGCTGTGGGATAAATGGCAATTGTTGTTCGGCAGCCGGTTTGACCATGCCGAATATGGAACGTCCACTATAACGTCCAGTAGTAAAAAACAGGTGGATGAATTCAGTCCCAGGGCAGGTCTGATGTATCACCCGGTATCCTGGTTGGGCATTTATGCCGATTACGTGAAAACCTTTAATGCCGTCAACACAGGCACGACAATTTCAGGCGACTTACCCGATCCTGAAAAATCCAAGGAATATGAAGTAGGCCTGAAAGGCGAATGGCTGGACGGCAAATTATCGGCCAATCTTGCGTTTTTCGATTTGACCAAAAGCAATGTCCAAACACCCTTGCCGGCGCCTTTCGCAAATCGGGTCGCTGTAACCGGAGAACAGCGCAGCCGAGGCGTCGAATTGGATTTGCGCGGACAACTGACCGATTACTGGAATTTGATAGCAACCTATGCTTATACCGATACCGAAGTGACCAAGGATTCGGGGGCATTTGACGCCGTTCTCGGCTCCAGCGGCTCAGGTAACAAAGGCCACCGTTTTGCCAATGTGCCTAGGAATTCGGGTAGTCTGTGGTCAACTTATGATTTTTCAGGATTGGGGGCGCAAGGTTTTAGTGCAGGTGCCGGCGTTTATCTCGCCAGTGACCGCGCAGGCAATCTTGATAATACTTTTAACATGCCTGGTTATGCGCGTGTCGATTCGATGCTGAAATATCAACGTAAAGTCGGCCCGTCCAATGTAACCTTGCAATTTAATATACAGAATCTGCTGGATAAGGAATACATCGCTTCCAGTAATGGCGGATTTGCGTTTATACACCAAACCCTGCCCGGCGCGCCGCGCACTTTCCTGGGCTCGGTTAAGGTGGAGTTTTAATCTCTTATGCCGAACGGGGTTTGCAACCCCGTTCGTAAGGCTACACATACTATCAAATTTAAATGCACCGGACGGGATGTTCCCCGTCCGGTGCCGTTGGGTGCCTACCGTAATAATGACCTCAAAAACAGCCCGCAATTTCTTACCTGATTCCAAAACCCGCCGCAAGCTTTGGTTGAAGGTGCATCTTTATATCGGTTTGTTTGCCGGTGCAGTATTTGTGCTGATTGGCCTGGCCGGCAGCTTGTCGGTATTCAAGCCGGAAATCGACTCGGTACTTAATCCGGCGCTTAAAAAAATACAAGGCTATTCTTCGCAATCGCCTTACCGTTCTTTGGATGAGATTGCAGCGGCGGCGAAGGCGGTTATTCCGACGCAGGGCAAACCCTATGCTTTTGTTTTTCCAAACCAGCCGGATGAAGCATTTTCTGTTACCTATAGTTTGCCTGCACCGGCTCCGGGGCAAAGCGAATGGCGTCTGGTGTCTGTTAATCCCTATAATGCCCGAGTCATGGGGCAACGGCTGATGTTCGATACCGGCAATCCCTGGCGAGGCAGTTTGACGAGTTTTTTCGTGCGATTTCATTACACGCTGGCTTTGGGCGAAACGGGCAAGACATTTGTCGGAATTGTCGCGCTGTTTTTGCTGTTTTCAGTATTGACCGGCCTGATACTCTGGTGGCCGAGTCCGGGCAAGCTTAGGCAGGCTTTAACCATTAAAGCTAGGGCCAGTACCGAGCGCCTCAATTTTGATCTACATAAAACTTTCGGTTTTTATTTTTCCATTGTGCTGATAGTTATACTGTTTTCCGGTATTTATTTGGTATTTCCTTCTTATATGGCCGGACTGGTTGAATTATTCTCGCATTTAAAGTCCGACTCAGTGAAATTGATCTCCGAACCCAACGAGAAACAATTAGCTATTGGCTTGGATCAAGTTGCTGCTATCGCGAATAAGCGTTTTCCAGATGGCGAATATAAAATGATTGTTCTTCCGCAAGATCGGAAAGGCTTCTATCGCGTTGTTAAGCGGGCGCCGCAGGAAATTAACCGGACGCGTTCGAGACGAATGCTGTGGATAGATCAATACAGCGGCAAGATAATGCAGGAACGCGATCCGATAACCGATGCGGCAGGAGACGTTTTTTTACAGTGGCTATACCCTTTGCATAACGGCGAAGCGTTCGGGGTCGCTGGACGGATTATTATTGTAATTACCGGCTTAGTGCCGCTGCTGCTTTATGTGACTGGTGTTATCCGTTGGCTGCAAAAACGAAAAGCAAAGATGAAACACAGCGCCAAGAAAAATGAAGCAACATATCAATGCAAATAAAAAATCATCCCTTTTCAAATATAGGGCATTTATCAAAATGATAGTAACGGTTAATTCCGATTTAAAGGTGAGGATTTTTATATCTTCAACCGTCATATTAGGAGCACTCTTTTTTAATCGTTGTTATAGCAATGCTCAGGGCTTGATTTAATGTACGGGGAAACATGACACAATTTGAGAATCTTTTGAGATGGTGAAAATAGCCGATGCCGGAGGGCACTTTGATAGACTCGGCAATGCTTTTTTGCCTACTATGGAGATACCGTTTTTTTATACAAATGCAACTCGCCTTACCCCAACAATCGGAGCTTGGCTGCTGGCCTGCTGGATTTTAGGCTTTTGCACTTCTGCCTTGGCTGCCGCACCTGTGTCGGTTCGTACCCAAACAATGGCAGAGTTGGCAATTTACCCGGAATCCGCCGCTCCCGCAGTAGTTGTGAGTCTGAACGACGCGCCCATTTCCGCTCAAGTGGACGCCTTGGTGGTCGATGTGCCGGTTAGAGTAGGCGATACGGTTAAAGCCGGGGCAATGCTGGTTAAACTTGCTTGCCGGGATTTCGAGCTGGAACAATCGAGGTTGAAAGCAGAACGGCAAGCCATTCAGGCGCGTCTGGAATTAGCGCAGTGGCAGCTTAAACAGGCGGAAACCCTGGCGGCCCAGCAAACACTGCCGGAAGAACAGGTGCAGGAGAAACGTTCGCAGCTGGCGGTTTTGCGCGGCGAGCTCGCCGCGCATGGTGCGCGTATTGAAATCACCGACCGCCAGATTGCCCATTGCACCGTGAATGCACCTTTCCCAGGCGTGGTGACCGCGCGTTTAATCGCAGTAGGGCAGTTTGCATCGCAAGGCACGGCCTTGGTGCGGCTACTGGATATTACCCGGCCCGAAGTTTCAGCGCAGGTGCCAAGTCGCGAAGTTGGCGTCCTGAGTCAGGCAAAATCATTAACCTTCGAACACGACGGAAAACGTTATCCACTGAACTTGCGCGCGGTGCTGCCGACTATCCATACAGAAACCGGCACCCAGGAAGTACGGCTGGATTTCGCCGGACTACGCAGTGACCCCGGCGCGGCCGGTCGATTGATTTGGCAGGATGGCGAACCGCATGTACCCGCTGAATATCTGGTGCAGCGCGGCGGACAGCTCGGCGTATTCATTGTCGCCGACGGCAAGGCCCATTTTCATGCGCTTCCCGGCAGCCAAAGCGGGAGACCTGCGGCTATCTCGCTGCCGCCTGAAACGCCGCTTATCGTTACAGGTCAGTTCGGCTTGAGCGATGGTACGGATGTCAAGGCCGAGCCGTTGAAAGGGCGCTGACAAATGCTTAAGCGTTTTTATCAAAACCATGTGCTAGCCAACCTGGCTTATGTATTGGTGGTGTTGCTCGGTTTGTTCGCCTACCAGAGTCTGGCGCGCGAAGAGTTTCCTGATGTAAACCAGAATATTATGAGTGTCTGGTTCGGTGCGCCGGGGCTTTCAGCCGAAGACATCGAGCAGCGCATGACCCTGCCTTTCGAGCAACTATTGCGCGCCCGGTTGGCCGATGTGCGAACCATCTCAAGCATCACGGCCGCCGGACATTTTTCCACATTGCTTCGCTTTAACTCACTGGATAGGGCGACTTTCGAGAAGCGCGGGGCGGAACTGCGGCGCGAAGTGCAGGCAGCCTATGCGACTATTTTCCCCAAAGAAGCCACGATTTATTGGGTTTTTGGGGACACCGGCTCGGTCATTCGTAGTGTCGGCACTGTGCTGGTGCAGGGCGGCGGCGATCCCGAACGATTCAAGGCGACTATTCGCGAGATCAAACGCGACTTGGAAAGAATTTCCGGGATCGAGAAACTTGATTATTACGGCTATTCGGAATCGGAAATCCACATCGCTTTTCGTCCCGAACAGCTGGAAGGCCTGGGGCTGCGGCCTCTGGATATTGCCGATACGGTAAGCGTCTATTTACGCGACGAAGCGGCAGGACCGGTGGCGTTGGGCGACAAAGAATGGCTGGTACGGGTCGTGGGCAGCGGCAACCTGCCGGAGCGCTTGGCCGAACTGTCCATTGTCGGCGCTCACGGTGTGGTAAAGCTGGGCGACATCGCCGAGATTGTGCGGAGCGACAACAGTTTCAATCCTCTGCCCCGTAGCGACGGCGTACCGACCGGGGTATTTGAGCTTTACAAGAAGAATGCCGCCGATGCCTTCGAGGTGATTAAGCAAGCGCAGCATTTTATCGATGCGCGCAATGCCGAAAGCGACCGCACCGGAGTAAAGCTGCTGCTCGCCGAGGACGAGACGATCCGCACCCGAACCGCTATCTCGATCATGGAGCACAAGGCGTGGTGGGGCCTGCTGCTGGTGCTGATCATGACCTGGCTATTTCTGGGTTCACGGCTTGCCGCATTGTGTACCCTCGCGGTTCCCTTTGCCTTGGGCGGAACGTTCCTGATGCTGCAAACGGCGGGAATGACGCTGAATACCAGCGTATTGCTCGGGGTGATGATCGCCCTCGGTATGCTGGTGGATTATGCGGTGGTCGTGGTCGAGGCCATAGCCTACCGAATCCGTCAAGGCATGGCGGCATTGGATGCCGCATTGGATGCATTGCGCGAAGTAGGGATGCCGGTGATCAGTTCATTTCTTACCACGATTGCGGCGTTTTTGCCGCTGGCGCTGTTGCCCGGGTTTCTCGGGGGTATCATGCGCGTGGTGCCGATCGCAGTGACTGCGGCATTGTTGGCGGCGCTTATTGAAGCGTTGTGGATGTTGCCTGCCCATATTGCGGCCTTGGGTCCGGTGCTGGCTCATCCGTCACGCTTTCAGGCAACGCGTACCCGGGCAAACCAATGGTTGCGGGTTCATTATGCTCGCCTGTTGCTGGGTTGCCTGCGTCATCCCGGACGCGCATTCTTTCCTGCATTGCTTGCCTTTAGCATAGCCGTGGCGGCGCTGACCTGGGGTTGGGTCGTCGTCGATTTTTTCCCCAAGGAACCTACCCGTTCTTTTTTGGTGCGGGCCAAGTTCCCGCCAGGCACCAAACCCGACAGCACTTATCCGGTATTCGAGGCCATGGAAGTGCGTGTACGGGCTTTGCTGACTGCCGATGAACTTCAGACTGTCGTCGCAATTCCTCCAAGTGAAATGCGGGTCTATCTCACCCCGAATGGCCGGAAATTGAACGAAGTATTGGCGCTTATTGAGCCGGAACTACAGCAAGTTATTGGTCCTTCTGGAATATCAATCGAGGGGCAATCCAGCGGCGGCCCGCAAGGCGCTCCGATCAAGGCGAAGCTGACCGGCTCGGATTTTCTCAGCTTGAGATTGGCTGCGGAAGATTTGCAAGCCGCTATCGGTAAACACCCGGCCTTCAGCAATCTGCACAGCGATTACCAGGGCGGTGCGCCGCAACTGGATTTACGCCTTAAAGGCGAAGCCATCCAGCGTAGCGGCGTTGCCCCGGAAACAGTATTGCGCACCATCAAACTGCTGGTGCGCGGCGAAGTCGTGGCCGGCTACCGCGAAGGCGCCGACACGGTCGGGGTTAGGGTGATGTCGAAAACAGAGCCTTATCAAGACCTCAATGCCTTATTGCGGCAAACGGTCGCGCGTCCCGGCGGCGCGGTGCCGTTGGCCGATCTGGTGGAAGCGGAACGCCGTGAAGGTCCGCAGATGATCCATCATTACAACTACCGGCGCGTGATCACCCTGGAAGCCAATCTGGATGCACAGCAAATGAATGTGCGTGATGCCAATGACTGGATTGCCAAACAATGGCAGACCTTAAGCGCCAACCACCCGGAAGTGAAACTGGATTTGACCGGCGAGATCGAGGACATCGAGGAGAGCCTGGGCGGTCTTCGGCATTTGGCGTTTTTAGGGCTAGGCCTGATCTTTTTGATTCTGGGCGCGCAATACCGCAGCTATTTGCAGCCTGCGTTGATACTACTCAAAGTGCCGATGGGCTTTGCCGGGGTTATTTTGGGGCTGCTTATTTCGCGGGAGCCGGTCAGTCTTTATACACTGTACGGCGGCGTAGCGCTGGCCGGGATCACAGTCAATTCGGCCATCCTATTGTTTTCCGCTGCTAATGACCGGGTAGAAGCGGGCATGAATGTTGTGCATGCGACTTTCTATGCCGCACGGCGCCGGCTGATTCCGATCCTCATTACGTCGTTCGCCACAATGGCCGGACTATTCCCGCTGGCTGTAGCCGGGGACGAAGCCTCTTCGCTATGGCGGCCGGTGGCTACAGCTATTGTTTGGGGGCTGGGTTTTTCAACCCTGCTGACCTTGTTCATGGTGCCGCTCATTTATCGGCTGGCGATAGGTTGGACAACACAAAAAAATACAAGAAAATAGATATGAGACGATACCGGCAAGCCGCCCTGAGTTTGGTTGTTGTTTTATTTGGCACACCGCTTCAAGCCAGCGACCTCCTTTCAGTCTATCAGGACGCGGCCCTGGAAGACCCGCAACTGGAACGGGCGCGGGAGTCCCTTGCCGCAATTCAAGAGACACAAATTCAAGCCAGTGCCGCGCTGTTTTTGCCCGAGGCGACTGCCGCCGCCAACATCAATCAGGATTCCCAGAAAGTTCAGTTTAGTGGGGCGAATGCAACAGGCGCAAGCGGACGCATTAATTTTCAAAGCGGCGGTTATAGCCTGAGCTTGACGCAACCGTTGCTGCACTATGATCGCATCATCACCTGGGAACAGGCAGACAGTCGGATCGCCCAGGCTGAAGCCGAGTATGCCGCGGCAGAAATTGCCCTGATGTTGCGGGTTGCCGAGCGCTATTTCGACTTACTTGCCGCCCATGAAAATCTCCGGTTTGCGCAAGCACAACAGGAAACGCTTGCCCGCGGCCTCAAGGAAACCCGGCAGCGCCAGGCAGTGGGATTTCTCGCAATGACTGACGTGCAGGAAGCCCGGGCAGGCTACGACCGGGCATTGGCGGATACCGTTGAGGCAGATCATCTGCTGCGCGATGCCAAAGAAAGTTTGCAGGAAGTCACGGGGACTTACTATGACCGGCTCGCCGCCTTGCGAGCTGAAATACCATTAGTCAATCCCGATCCTGCCGTCGAGGAAGATTGGGTTAGTCAGGCGCTAATGCAAAATTTCGGGCTGCTCGTTATTGAGCAAGCTGCACAAATAGCCAAGGCGGCAATCGACATCCAGAAAGCCGGGCATCTGCCCACACTGGATGCCCTGGGTAGCCATAGTTTTTCAACTTCAGGCGGGCGTTTCGGTACGGCGGACATTGAGGATACTGTCGTCGGCTTATCGCTGAATGTGCCGTTTTATCAGGGAGGACGCGTCAATTCAAGAACGCGGGAAGCCGAACACCGCTATCGTGCTGCGCTTGCTACGTTAAAACAGGAACAGCGGACAGTACATCGGGCCGCCAGCAAAGCCTTTCTAGGCGTAGTAGCGGGCATCAGCCGGGTCAATGCCTTGCAGCAGACGTTGCGCTCGAGCGAAACCGGACTCAAAGCCACTGAAGCCGGTTTTAGAGCCGGTCGTCGCACCGCTCTGGATGTTATCGTCGCCGAGCGCGAACGGCTGCGCGCGCAAAAAGACTATACCCGTGCCCGTTACGATTACTTGCTTGACACCTTGCGACTGAAACAGGCGGTAGGAACATTATCGCCCACCGATCTTGCGCAGGTGAATGGGTGGCTAGAAAGTAAGCCATAGTTATTGGAGAGGCGGTTGCTGTCGGTGATAATTGATTTATGGCTCTGAGCATGCCTTAAATTCAATTTGGCGCTAGCCTATTTGGATATTGGCAGCGGCATTAGTGTCTCGCTGACGGTTCCGGTGTATGGTTTACAGGGATTGAGTTTAGGCAGTTTGAACGTGGGATAAAGACGGGATGGAAATCCCGTCTTTTTGTATTTAGGCGGCTACAGCTATTGCGATGCCGTTTGTTGCATGTGTATCCGCAGGCCTAACGGACGCATATCCGTCCAGATTTCTTTGATGTGATCCAGGCATTCCTGTTTATTGCCGATTTTGCCGACTGTCCGCCAGCCCCCCGGTATTTCTTTGTATTCAGGCCAAATTGAATATTGTTCTTCAGGATTGACTACAACCTGATAAATGGTGGTGTCTTCTTCGTCCCAAGCCATTGCTATTCTCCGTTGATAGGTGATTGCTGTAACACACCATGCCATTCGTTACGATGGTTTCTCTGATGTTTCCGTGTAGTAGACGATAGAAACGGAAAAACACCTCAGTTGTCATGCTGATCCGGTAAGTGGGTTTTGAATTGTCTGCGGCAGTGCAGCAGTGCCTTGGCCATGTGTTTTTCAACGGCGCTGTCGGATATGCCGAGTTCTCTGGCGGTTTCGGCATAGGTCATGCCGTAAACTCTATTCAGGATAAATATTTCCCGGGTGCGCAAAGGCAATTCATCCAGTATCCGGGTGATGGCGGCCAGCCTTTGATCAACGGATACGAGTTTCTCTGCCGATGGGAACTCGCTTAAAGGAGGTAGGGCTTGCTCTTTCGCTTGTGCGTAATTTTCAGTTACTTTTCGATGCTTGATGTGATCGTACGCGAGGTTTTTGGCAATTCTGAACAGAAAGCCGCGCGGGTGGTCGATAGTTTGTTTTTGCGCTTCGCGGAAAAAAATAATGAAGCTTTCCTGGGCAAGGTCTGCGGCTATCTCCGGGCAGTCGACAATCCGGGTCAAATGGAACTGTAATTCGGACTGGTGGTTTAAGTAAATGGCTTCTACGTTCAAGTTCAAATCCCTCTTCGTTGTTGTTAAGAATGTTTACCTTGCCACTACGCTGGCGGCGGGATAGGAGCGGTATTCAGCTTTTGTTTATTAGAGTGTTCGTGATTTGCCTTGGTTGTTTGATAAAGCGGCATAGCGTATTGAATTGATTAAACATATGTAATTCCATGGTTCTTGTGTTGTTAGTTCACGACTATCGGACACAGGTAATCAGTTTGTAATAAATCTAGTTTTTAAGGCAAGTTGCCGAGGTATTGCTGTAGCACGTCGATATGTCTTTGTGAATCCGGCTTGAAAGCATATTGACTGTTGTTTTATACGGATTGTGGCTAAATCTCTTTTAGAAACGGCCGGACATAACTATGAAAGCAATGCATGTGCCAGTTTATTTATCTTTTAATTACAGTTGGTTATATTGTAATTAGAGGCATGTATTTGCAAAACGAGGCATATGACGCATTAATAATGCGTCATATAACATAGTTTTTTAAAGGCGGGATGCTGCGCCGATGTGCTCAGGGTAATAGAGTGTCCAGCAGTTTTTTAGTGTGCGGATGAGGTCAAAAAGGGCTTAAGGCGTCCTATTACTAGCCTACTTTAGCTTTTACGGTATGCGGCATAGAGTTTGTTCTAACGCATTGGGCAATTATATACGCGAGCTTAAGGGAAATTTTTATGTTAGTTTTTTTGTGCCGCTCTTCCTGGCTAACGATCATTGGCGTCCTGCTTACCGGCGTCATCAGCGGATTAAGCAGTGCGGCTTTAGTTGCGCTGATTAATTCGACGCTGTCGAATGCCTTGGATGTTAAGCTTTTGCCGTGGCTGTTTGGGGGATTGTCTGTTGCGGTATTGTCCAGCAGTTTTGTATCGCATTACCTGCTCAACGGGCTCAGCGCGAAAATTGTTTGCGATCTTCGCATCCAAATCAGCCGCCTGATTCTTGCCGCGCCTTACCCATATCTGCAAAAGCTGGGCAAGTCGGCGTTATTGGCTAATCTGACCGAGGACATCACGGCGATTGCCAATGCCAGTCAATTATTACCGATAGTTTGCATTAATTTTGCGGTCGTGGCGGGCTGTATGGCTTATCTGAGCTGGCTGTCCTGGCACTTGGCGCTGGTTTTGGGCGGGGTGATTGTGTTCGGGGTGTTGAGCTCCAGTCTGTTCCGGGAATGGCCGAAAAAAGCCTTGCTCAAAGCGCGTGAGGAATACGATGTGCTCAGCAGCGATTTTCGGGCTTTGACGGAAGGTATCCGTGAGTTGAAATTACACCGGCAGCGCAGCGACGCGTTCATGGCGCAGTCGCTGGCGGCCAGCGCCGAAGCCTATCGCCGGTATTCTTTTCGGGGCGCAGTAGCTTATTTATTGGTGAATCAGTGGGCGCAGCTTTTGTATTACCTGGTTATAGGTGTGATTCTTTATGTTTTTCCGGTTTGGCAGGTTATTGATCAAAACGTGATCCGCGGCTATGCGCTGGTGTTTTTGTTCATGATGTCGCCGCTGACGGTGCTCACCAACAGCCTGCCGGTTTTCAGCCGGGCCAATGTGTCGTTACAAAAAGTCCGGCAACTCGGCGACCGGCTTAAACAACAGGTGGCGCAAGCCGATGCACCTGTTATACCCGAGGCTTGTGCAGGTTTCTTTGCACTCGAGCTGCAAGGCGTGACACACAGTTTTCACCGGGAAAAGGAAAATCGCAACTTTACCTTGGGACCTATTGACCTGGACTTTAAGCCTGGGGAGCTGGTGTTTTTAGTCGGGGGCAACGGTAGCGGCAAGACTACGCTGGCAATGTTGCTGATGGGGCTTTACATGCCGGAGCAAGGTTTTATTCTCTGGAATGGCGGGGTTGTCGATGAGCATAACAGGGATGATTACCTGCAAAACTTCTCGGTGATTTTTTCGGATTTTTATTTGTTTGATGAATTGTATGGGTTCGATAACGAAAACAACCATGTGTTAGTCGCCGATTATTTGCAGCGTCTGCACTTACATCATAAAGTGCGGGTTGAGAATGGCCGGTTCTCATCGGTGAATTTGTCGCAAGGCCAACGCAAACGCCTGGCGTTATTGGTTGCGTATCTGGAAGACCGGCCTTTTTACGTTTTCGACGAGTGGGCGGCAGACCAGGATCCTGAATTCAAGCATTTATTCTATACAGAGCTGTTGCCGGCCTTGCAAGCCCGGGGTAAAACAGTACTGGTTATCAGTCACGATGACCGTTATTTCTACCTGGCAGATCGATGTATCAAGCTGGAAGAAGGGCAGATTGTAGGCATGGACAAACCGGCAGCGGCAGGCAAACAGATGCAGCTGCATGAATATACGGTACAAGCCTACAGTTAAGGCATGTTGCTCAGGCGCGCTACGCCGCGAGCAACGTCAGAAAATGCAGGCAGTACCAGACGCGGGACGCAATGCGTGGGAACGGGAACACAGGATGGCGATGGTGAATATTAGAAAAACTATCTTATACAGCGGCTTGGGACTGGCGGGTATCGCGGCGGTCGCCATCGGCGGCGGTTTTTGGGTTTTACATAACGCCATGCCGCAGCTTGACGGCACGGCGAAGCTGGACCGGCTTACGGCGGAGGTTCGAGTTCATACCGATGAGCACGGGATTCCGGTCGTCAACGCCGCTAACCGTATCGATTCGGTTCGGGCTAGGGGCTATGTCACCGCCCGCGACCGTTTGTTTCAGATGGATTTGATGCGGCGCAAAAGCGCCGGGCGCTTGGCGGAAATTTTCGGCGGCATGGCGCTGGACAGCGACATCAAGGCCCGAACCTACGGTTTCCATCGGGAAGCAAAAACGATATGGGCAAAACTGCCGACAGCCCATCAACAGTATCTGCAAAGCTATGCGGACGGCGTCAACAGCTATATCACCGGGTCCGGTAAACTGCCGTTCGAGTTTAAAGTGCTCGGTTATCAACCGGAGCCTTGGACTCCTGAGGATAGTCTGCTGGTGGTATTAGGCATGTGCGAGAATTTGACGGCCTGGGTCGAACGCGGCGAACGCATGCTGAGCGTGATGGAAAAAACCTTGCCGGACGCTGTGGTGCGTTTTTTAACGCCGGATACCGATTTTTACACAGAACAGCTGATGAAGCAGACCGAATCGTTGCGTCCGGCGCAAGCGGTTCCCGTTGAGGTTTTGGCAAAAGTATTGGCTGATCAGCCGGCGGATAAGACAGCGCCTGTTCAACTAACGCAGCTGGTCCAGCAGTCCGATTTAATGGCCGGTTCCAACGCCTGGGCTGTCAGCGGCAAGAAAACCGGGGACGGGCGGGCCATTCTGGCTAACGACATGCATTTGGGCATATCGGTGCCCAATACATGGTATCGCATCGAACTGAATTACGGCGATACGCATGCTGCGGGTTTGACGTTACCCGGTACGCCGTTGTTAATTGTCGGCAGCAACCGGCATATAGCCTGGGGAGCAACGAATCTTACCGGCGATTTCCTGGATTTGGTCAGGCTCGACATTGACCCCGACAACCCCGATCAATACCGGGTGGGCGATCAATGGCGGCGCTTCGATGAATACCCTGAAACCATCGCCGTTAAAGGCGGCGAGGTCAAACGGATCGTGGTTAAGCAGACGCTTTGGGGGCCGG
>JALNYY010000235.1 GCA_023229605.1 Methylobacter sp. | reverse complement strand
CTCGGATAGTGGCAGCATTAGAATCTAAGTTGAAAAACATATCTTTAAGGGCGAGTAATGTCCTGGCGTCCAATTCATCTACTAAACTCTCAAATACCGCTTCGTCTTGTGCTGCGGCATCACGTAAAAGGCGTGTTGCTTTGTCAATGACAAGGCTTAACTCTGACGCTTCCAGTTCAGTTTGTTCGGACATTTCATCTAATACGAAACCAAACGAGCCTCGAGCCAGACCAGTTACCATTAACTCCGACTGAGCTTTAAACGGTACTTTACCTCTAGTTCCAAGTTGACCAATTTCACTTTTAGCAAAAGTTTTTGATACCAAATTTTGGAATTGCTCTAACGCTTTTCCTGCGAAATCAGCCGCTATTCCTTTGGACCCTAGTACGGGCTTTCCTCCAAAGAAAATTGCTACGCTCGCGCTGTTATCTTGTATGGTTATACAGAAAGCGCACCCCCTAATTCATGTAACACGGAGGCTACAGGTAGATGACCTTGACGCTGCATCTTCTAACACTTGGCCCATCCCGTCAAATTAAAAGCCAGCGAGTGCCCGGCGGGATGTCTGATCCTGCAATAAAGCCATCATGCGACAGCGTTATGAAAAATATGACTTATGCGAATTGACTATTCAAAGGAATAGCATCAATGAAGTACGCATTTTCATGCATAAATGGCGCGCCCGAGACGATTCGAACGTCCGACCACAGCCTTCGGAGGGCTGTACTCTATCCAGCTGAGCTACGGGCGCGTAGCGTGTATTCTAACCGATCGGCGTTGCAATTACGACAACATTGTTTTCAAATGCGCCAGACTCGCTTTGCCGCGCTCTTTGATGACTTCCGGGGCCAGCTGTTTTTTGTTGACCCATTCCAGATCATCGGCGGGCAGTTCGCTTAAAAACCGGCTGGGCTCGCATTCGGCGACTTCGCCGTAACGTTTGCGATGGGTGCAGTAGCTGAACGTGCAGGTGCGCTGAGCTCTCGTAATGCCGACGTAGGCCAGGCGGCGTTCTTCTTCGATGTTGTCGGTTTCGATGCTGTTCTGGTGGGGCAGGATGTTTTCTTCGATGCCGATCAAAAATACATGCGGAAATTCCAGTCCCTTGGCGGCGTGCAAAGTCATCAGGCTGACCTGGTCGCTGGCCTCGTCTTCCTGGTTGCGTTCCATGATGTCCATCAGCATGATTTTGGCGACGATTTCCGCCAGCGGTTTTTGGCCGTCGGTTTCCTTGTCGGCTATGCGTCTTAGCCATTCAATCAGCTCGTAGACGTTTTTCAGTTTGCGGTCGGCGGAGTCCTTGGTTTTGCTTTCTTCCTGCAAATACTGCGAATAACCGATTTGGTCGATGAACTGTTCGATGACTGCAAAGGTATCGCCACGCTCGATGCGGTCTGCGGTATCGATGACCCAATCGCGGAATTTTCCTAATCGGTGCATGGCTTTCTCGGACAGCTTTTGGCTAAGGCCGAACTCGGTGCTAGCCGCAAACAGGCTGATATGCCGCTCATTGGCATACGCGCCGAGCTTTTCCAAGGTACTCGGGCCGATTTCCCGTTTGGACGTGTTGATCACGCGCAAAAACGCCGCGTCGTCGTCCTGGTTAACGAACAGGCGCAGGTAACCGAGGATGTCCTTGATTTCCGAATAAGCGAAAAACGAAGTGCTGCCGCTGATGAAATACGGGATGTTGTTTTCGCGAAGGCCTTTTTCGAACAAGCGGGACTGATGGTTGCCGCGGTATAAAATCGCATAGTCCTGGTAATTGCTGCCGGTCTTGAATTTGTGGTGGATGATCTCGGACACGATCTGCTGGGCTTCGATCTGCTCGTCTTTATGGCTCAAGACCCGTAGCGGATCGCCGTAACCCAGTTCGCTCCACAGGCGTTTTTCAAAGGCGTGGGGATTGTTGGCGATCAGCTGGTTGGCGACTTTCAGGATGCGCCCGGTGGAGCGGTAATTCTGCTCCAGTTTGATGACTTGCAGGCGGGCGTAATCTTTTTGCAGTTGCGCCAGGTTCTCCGGCTGCGCGCCGCGCCAGGCATAAATGGACTGGTCGTCGTCGCCGACCACGGTAAACCGGCCCAAGTTACCGGCGATCAGGCGCACCAGCTGGTATTGGGTGATATTGGTGTCCTGGTATTCATCGACCAGCAGATAGCGGATCTTGTTTTGCCACTTTTCCAAAATGGCCGGGTGTTGCTGGAACAGCAGCACCGGCAACAAAATCAGGTCGTCGAAATCGACCGCGTTGTAGGCTTTCAGGCTGCGGGTGTAGTCTACGTAAAGATGCGCCGCCGGGTATTCAGTGGCTGTCGCAATCGTTATGGATTGTTCCGGAGTGACGAAGGCGTTCTTCCATTGGCCGATTTGCCGGGCATACTGATCGACGTTATCGATGTCGCAATCTTTCGCGTCGTGGCTGATCAGGTTGCGCAGCAGCGTGTGCTTGTCCTGCTCGTCGAACAGGGTCAGGCCGGATTTATAGCCCAGCGTCTTGGATTCCGCCCGCAATATATCCAGGCCCAAGGAATGGAAGGTCGAGACCCGCAATCCGCGCTGTTGCTTGTCGTCCAGCAGTTTGGACACGCGGCTTTTCATTTCCCGCGCGGCTTTGTTGGTGAAAGTCACCGCCGCAATATGCCGCGCGGGCAGGCCTTGCTTGACCAGGTAGGCTATTTTTTCAGTAATCACCCGCGTCTTGCCGCTGCCCGCTCCGGCCAGCACCAATAAGGGATGATCAATCGCTTTAACAGCGGCTTGTTGTTGGGGGTTTAGTTTGGACATTGATACTTAAAACTTATGTCGGCTAGTTCCCAAGCTCAAGCTTGGGAATTCGGTAAGGGAAGCTCTCGGCAACCGCTCCTGCGTTGCTCTACCTCCTGCATCCATGCAGTCGCAGCTTCCCGTCTTGCGAAGCTGGAGCTTCGCCTTCTGGGTTCCCAATCTGGAGATTGGGAACCAGCGTAATATATTTTACACAGCTAAGCGTATTAAATTTTACGATCCAGCTTTCGATAGCTGATCGCCTCGCTCAAATGCGAGGTTTCAATATTTTCCGACCCGGCAAGGTCGGCAATGGTGCGCGCCAATTTCAATATCCGGTGATAAGCCCGATGCGACAGGCCGAATTTGTCCATCGCCTGCTCTAAAATCTGGTGGCTAGTTTCGGACAGCACACACAACTGTTTAACTTCCTTGGCCGTCAACGCCGAGTTGGCTTTACCGCTACGCGCGACAGCCAAATTTCGAGCCGCAACGACACGCGCCCTGATTTGCTCGCTGCTTTCTTCGCCATCCGGCGAGCCTTTACGCAACACTTCATGCGAAACTCTGGGCACTTCCAGATGCATGTCAATACGATCCAGCAACGGGCCGGACACTCTGGCCCGGTAGCGCATGACCTGTTCGGACGTGCAATGACAGCGCCCCGAAGCGTCGCCCAGAAAGCCGCAAGGGCACGGGTTCATCGCCGCGATCAGCTGGAAGCGCGCCGGAAAATCGACTTGCCGGGCGGCGCGGGAAATGGTGATGTGACCGGTCTCCAGCGGCTCCCTTAGCACTTCCAGAACCTTGCGGTCAAATTCCGGCAATTCGTCGAGAAACAAGGTGCCGTTATGCGCCAGCGAAATTTCACCGGGCCTTGGATTACTGCCGCCGCCGACCAAGGCCGCCGCCGAGGCGGTATGATGCGGGCTACGGTAAGGAGGCTTGAGCCAGTTGGCGACATCCAGGCCCTGATCGCTGATCGATGCGATGGCTGCGGTTTCCTGCGCCTGCTGCTCGGTCAACTGCGGCAATATGGTCGGCAAGCGGGAGGCAATCATCGATTTGCCGGTACCGGGCGGCCCCAGCATAATCAGGTTATGCGCGCCGGCGGCGGCAATCTCGAAAGCCCGTTTGACGTGATACTGTCCATGCACATCGG
>JALNYY010000063.1 GCA_023229605.1 Methylobacter sp. | reverse complement strand
CCGCACTAGCGGCGACATCGTGGGTTGTTCCGACTGGTCGGCATCGGTGCTGTACCAAAGATTGAGTTCTTCATGCAGGACGATATGTTTCTTGCCGGGATGCTGATATTGAGTTCCGCGCAGGTAAGCGTCGATATTTCTGGCGGCTTTTTTGCCGTGTCCGGTCGCAATGGTAACGGTGCGCAAACTGGGCACCATATCGCCTCCGGCAAAAACGCCTGCTGCGGCGGTCATCATGTTTTCGTTAACCGGAACCACGCCGTCGCTTTGCGCTTCAATTTCCGGAAAGGTTTTTAATAACTCGGAATCGATATTTTGCCCCAGCGCCAAAATCAAGGTATCGGCTTCAATGATTTCAAACTCGCCGGTGGATTGCGGACGGCCCTTGTCGTCCAGGGCCATGATTTCAACCTGAATGCGGCTGCCGTCAATGCCTACGATGCTGCGCAACCAGTGAAACACCACACCTTCTTCCATTGCTTCGGCAGCTTCGAAATCATGTGCTGGCATGTTTTTACGGTCGCGCCGGTAGATGACCATGGTTTCCGCACCTAGCCGTTTAGCGGTGCGCGCCGCATCCATTGCGGTATTGCCGCCGCCGTAAACGGCGACCCTTTTGCCGATGTTGGACGGTTTGCCCAAACCTATATTATGCAGGAACGTGACCGCATCTCGGGTGTCGCTTTCTCTGTATAACGGAATATCAATCGAACGTCCTATGTGGGCGCCGACGGCCACAAAAACCGCATCGAAACACCCGGCTTCTTTTTCCGCTTTTAAATCTTCAACTTTCCGGTTCAGCGTGATCTTTACGCCCATGTCCTCGATGCGCTTGACCTCGGCAGCCAACACCTCCCGCGGCAAGCGGTAGGACGGAATACCAAAATGCATCATGCCGCCTGCTATCGGCCCGGCATCCCTGATTTCGACGTCATGGCCCAAGCGGGCAAGATGATAAGCAGCCGACAAGCCACTGGGTCCAGCCCCAACCACCAACACCCGCTTGTTGGATTTTTCGCCGACGATCTGCGGCGTCCAGCCCTGCTCAAAAGCCATATCGCCTAGAAAGCGCTCAACCGCATGAATACTGACCGCGCCATCTACCACAACACGATTGCAGGCCGATTCGCAAGGATGGTAGCAAACGCGGCCATGCACGGCGGGCATAGGGTTGTTTTCCAGCAAACTGTTCCAGGCTTCCTGATAACGTCCTGCCTGAGCTAAGTCCAACCAGGACTGGATATTTTCACCGGCCGGACAGGCATTATTGCAAGGCGGCAGGTAGTTTTCGTAAACAGGCATGCGCCGTTGCTGCGGGCCAGTGCCGGTACTCGATGTCAAATCCGGTGGAGTGGTCATATCGTGGTGTTTCATATGCGCTTAACTCATGGTTGTAGTTCAGATTTATTGCCGTATGTAGCTTGCAAGCGTCCGGTCATAGCTTAATTTCAAGCTAAAATACCCGTATTGGCAAGATACGGCCGCTTTTATTCTAACCTGTAAGGCAAATACCCCGTTAGGCAATCCGCGCATACTATTGGATTTTTATTTCAATTGTTCAATGATCGGAAAAACTTTATAAACCGGGTTTATTAAGCCGGCATTTTACGGATAATTGACAGCCCTACCATTCAGACTTATAGTCGTAAAAGGCAATCAATCCGGATTGACGCTTTTTTTACCGCAAAGGGTACGGAGCGCTCGTCAATTGCTCGTGCGTTGCCCTTCATCCATGCAGTCGTAAAATCATGAACAGACGGCACATTTCAAACGATCATATAATCATTAAAAATCGGGTAATTATGCGAAATCCAACTCAACAATATGCAGTATTCGGTTTATTTTTTACGATGCTACTCTGTCTAATGCCTGCAGCTAAAGGAATAGCCGATGATTTGCAGCCCCCGCAGCAAGTCATACAAAGTGTTTCGTCACAACTACAGCAAAAAATGCGGGATAAATCCTTTACCAAGAACTTTGCTCAAGTTACGCAGTATGTTAATAATGTTATTGATCCGCATACGGATTTCGACAAAATCGCACCGTTAGTTTTGGGGAAACACTGGAAAACCGCAACAACGGGCGAGCAAGAACGTTTTAAACATGAATTTCAGACACTGATAGTGAGAACATATTCCAGGGCGTTTGTGGAATATAACGACTGGACCATGCGTTTCATGCCTATTGAGATGTCAGATGACGCTACAAAAGTCATCGTCAAAACGGAAGTTCTGCAACCCGGCCAACAACCTGTTGACGTAAGTTACCGAATGTTCCTGAGCAAAGGCGAATGGAAAGTCTACGATATTATGATTGGAGGCGTGAGTCTGGTGACAAATTACCGTTCAACCTTCAGCGAAGAAATCCAGAAAAAAGGTTCATTAAGCGCCGTTATTGATGAACTGGCCAAACGCAATACAGAAGCGCTTGCCGCAAAAGATTCCTGATGCCAGATTTCAACCACCAATTGAAAAATTTCATTCATACCCTAGCGCTTTTTCTTTGCATGGGCGGCATTTTGTCGCTGCTGGGCTTTATCTTGGCCGGGATTGAGGGTATTTTATGGGCGGCAGCTTTAGGCGTACTCATACTTGTTATTAGTCCGAACATATCGCCGTCTTTTATCTTTTCCATGTATAAGGGGAAACTGCTGTCGGCAAACGATGCGCCCGGCCTTTATCAGATAACGCAGGAGCTGGCCGCTCGCGCCGACTTGCCCGCCCTTCCCGCGCTTTACTACCTGCCCAGCCAAATCATGAATGCCTTTTCTGTAGGTACGTCCGCAAACTCGGCAATCGGCCTTAGCGACGCGCTGCTGACCTCACTGAGCACGCGGGAGATTGTTGCCGTACTGGCGCATGAAATCAGTCATATCCAGCATAATGATGTGCGCGTAATGACTTATGCCGACATCATCAGCCGAGTCACCAGCGCCTTGTCTTTAACAGGGTTCTTGTTGATTTTTTTAAACTTGCCGCTGTATTTTCTGGGCTTGGTCACAATTTCCTGGTCAGCATTAGGCGTGCTTGTCGTGGCTCCTACAATTATGAGCTTCCTGCAGCTGTCATTGTCCCGAATGAAGGAATTTGATGCCGATCGCCAATCCGTTTTATTAACGGGCGATCCCGAAGGCTTGGCGATGGCCTTAGGTAAATTAGAAATCTACGAGTCGTCAGTTTTCGACATCATATTTGGCCGCGGTCACGGCGCATCGATTCCCTCAATCCTCAGAACGCATCCTGGAACAGAAGAAAGAATCAAACAGCTGTTAAACCTTAAAAAGCCCCCGAAACAAACTCTGCAATATTCTGTCCACGAGGGATTTTCCGTACCTGTCCACTATCGAAAATCAGTTAGAAAACCCCGCTGGCATTTAGGCGGATTCTGGTACTGACCGATACCGCATAAGGCCAAAAACCGGCTATTCCCCGGATTAAAACTCTTCCCAACCGCCGCTGTCCGCAGACTGTGGATCCAGTTTAACCACATGTCCCACTGGAGCATGATCGGCTTTGGTTTCTTTCTTCGCAGGCTTTGCAGCGCCGCCGGTATCGCCCTCCATTCTAAAGTGCGTTACCGTGACCGTCAGCTGTTGTGTCTGTTCTTCCAACGATTCCGCCGAGGCTGTGGCTTGCTGAACCAACGCGGCATTTTGCTGGGTTACGTCGTCCATCTGGCAAATAGCCATATTCACTTGTTCGATACCGGCAGTTTGCTCCATGGATGCTGCGCTGATCTCGGACATGATGGCTGTAACCCCCCGGATCGAGTTAACAATATCTTCCATGGTTTTTCCGGCTTTAGTGACCAGTTTGCTGCCGTCCTCAACCTTCTCAACCGAATCGCCAATCAGGTTTTTAATTTCCCCTGCGGCAGATGCTGCGCGTTGCGCGAGACTGCGCACTTCTCCGGCCACCACGGCAAAGCCTCGCCCCTGCTCTCCGGCACGCGCCGCTTCAACTGCGGCATTGAGCGCCAGTATATTGGTCTGAAAAGCGATACTGTCTATCACCGAGATAATCTCCACAACCTTGCGTGAGGATTCATTGATCGCTTCCATCATTTTTACGACTTGATTAATTACTGCGACCCCCTTGCCGGCGGTATCCGACGCACTGACGGCAAGTTCACTCGCATGTTTGGCGTTATCGCTATTCTGATGCACAGTCAAGGTCAACTTTTGCATACTGACGGTAGTTTGGTCCAAACTGGATGCCTGCACTTCGGTGCGGTGCGACAAAGACGTGTTGCCGTGTGCGATTTCTTTAGCCGCAGTGTGGATTGATTCGGCGATGTCCTTGATTTGACCCAGAATATTATTGAGATCATCCACCGTGGAATTGGCATCCTCCTTAAGTTGCCCGAAGGTGCCTGAATAGTGATTGACGATTTTTTCGGTCAGGTCACCGTGGGACAAGGCATTGAATACGCGTACCGCTTCATTGAGACCGCTTTCGCTGGTTTGCATCAGCTGATTGATCGATTCACTCAACTCACGGTAAAAGCCTGACTTGCCCTGCATAGCAATGCGCGGGGTAAAGTCACCCATCACAGCAGCCACCAAAATAACGGCCACTTCTTTTTCCACCATGACTTCAGCGGTGCGGTCCAGCCATTCCGCCACCGAACCCATGCGCCTGCCTTGCGGGTTGATTACCGGACTGGCGGTTACCACCATAGAGTGGTCGCCCAAGCCAATACTAACAGTGCGGGGGCTGATGGCATCGACAAGCAACTGCGCCTGATGCGATGGAATCTTGTGAAAGACATCAATATTGGCGCCCACCAGATTGGCGACGGAGAAATCCGGCAACAGCTTGCGGATGTCGGCTTCAACGTTGCCGAACATGTCGGCCACCGATTTATTGGCGTAAATGATGTTGCGGTCGTTGTCTGCAATCATTACGCCGGTACTGACGTTATCCAGTGCAATCTTAATGCGCAGATGTTCATCGGCAATGCGCTTTGCTCCTTCGACATCAAAACCCAGCTTGATCTGCATAGCCTTGAGCGCGTACATGACTTTGCTGATTTCATCCATGCCTCTAACTTCAATAGCGTTATGGTAATGGCCCTGAGCGATTTGACCGAAATGGCTGATCGTGGCGTTAAGCGGACGCACGATAGAGCCCAGCAAAGAGAAACACACCCACAGAGCCAGCAAAATACCCGAGGCGATCAATATGCCGACGATCTCGCTGGTGTTGTAATAACGCGACTGACTGGCCTCCAACTCCCGCCTGGTATCGTCGATCTGCAATTGCAATAGCTTCTGAATGCCCTCGCCGACCGGCTCGTAAAGAGGAACAATCTTGTCCCCGATGATCTTATTGGCAAGCGCGGTGTCATTGCTGCGCAATGCCGCAATAGTCGGCTGCAAGCCTTCCATTGCAAAGCGGTTTCTATCTTCTGAGACCTTATCCGCCAGATTTTTTTCATATGAACTCATCGAGCTTGCAGCATACGCATCCCAGATCCGGGAGATAGCCGCGATGTTTTGTCCCACTTCGGCAAGGTTTTTCTGAATCGACTCGGGAGTAGGGTTGAGCAGAGTGGCGGTAATACGCAGCTGGTTAGTCAGCAGCAGTTTCTGAACCTGGAAAATCTGGTTCGAGGGCAGCATGTGATGATTATGAACAATACGCAAGCCCTCGCTGTCCCTGCTCATGCCGAGGATGCCCATAGCACCTATAACCAGCAGCAGAATTGACATAATAGCGATGACCATCAATAAACGGACCTTGATGCTGATGTTTTCCAGCGACGGGAATCTCCCCCATAGTGTTTGTTGGACGATTTTTCCATCCCGGATTTTTAAATTACCGGCCTTACCCTCGCGCAGCTTCCGGTAGGCATCGGCGGCCTCTGCTACTTGCTTTTGGCTGGGTTTACTGCGTACCGACATATAGCCGACCAGACTATCATTTTCATAATAAGGAGTAATATTGGCCAACACCCAATAAAAATCGCCGTTTTTACAGCGATTCTTGATCATGCCGGTCCATGGACGGCCCGCTTTGATCGACTGCCACAAATCCTCAAAGACTTCTGCCGGCATGTCCGGATGGCGTATTATGTTATGCGGCGAGCCGATCAGCTCTTCCCTGGTAAACCCGCTAATTTGGATAAAATCTTCGCCGGCATAGGTGATCATCCCCTTTAGGTCGGTCTTGGTAACAATGGAATCAGTCTCTGTAAGAGCGTGTTCAACATTGGTGATCGGCATGTTAATTTTCATGGGGGGGCTTTCTTGGGAAATGGAAAATAAATAATTTAAAACTTTTATGTGGGATAGGGTTTGCAACCTCATGCGCCTCAACCTACAAGCTGCAAAACCACGAATGACGCGAAAAAAACTTCATGCTATTCGCGGTTTATCAGTCGTCTCCTATTTTACACCATTGAATATATGGATTTTTTTCTTTCAATCCATGCTTCCGGAGACTGAGTTTGCAACTTAGGCTATCGAAACTTATATCGGGTTACCAGTTGTAACCCAATCCAGAAAAACGCAACAAGATTAACGATCATCCACTTTAAAGAACGCCATAACCTGTTGCAGCTGCATGGCCTGGCCGCTCAGTTCTTCCGCTGTGGCGGCAAGCTGTTCCGAACCCGATGCATTTTGTTGCGCCGCTTTATCCAACTGACCGATCGCATCGCTGATCTGGCCTATACCTTGAGCCTGTTCTTCCGAGGACGCAGTAATCTCTTCCACCAAGTCTGCCGTTTTTTGAATATTAGGCACCATTTTTTCCAGCAGGATGCCCGCGTCTTCGGCAATTTTGACGCTGTTTTTAGCCAAGCTATTGATTTCCTGAGCGGTTACCCGGCTGTTTTCGGCCAACTTCCTGACTTCGGCGGCGACTACGGTAAAGCCTTTGCCGTGTTCGCCGGCCCGCGCCGCCTCAATCGCAGCGTTGAGTGACAGCAGATTGGTTTTATAAGCAATATCTTCAATCAAACCGATTTTATCGGCAATTTCTTTCATCGCCTCGACTGTGCGTTTCACTGCGATTCCGCCGTTGGCGGCTTCTTCAGCAGCCGTTGTCGCCATGCTGTTGGTGACTTTGGCGTTATCGGCGTTTTGTTTGACTGACGAGCTCAACTCTTCGATGGAAGCCGTGGTCTCCTCAACGCCTGAGGCTTGTTCTGTGGCGCTTTGGCTAATGGATTGGGCGGTTGCACTGATTTCCTGCGAGGCGCTGCCTAAAGCATCGGAATTAGTCCGAACTTGCTGCACAACATCAATCAATTGCAGACGCATCGCTTTCAAGGAGTTCGCTACCCACCCTATTTCGTCTTCCCGATCAATGTTGATTTCTCTCGTGAAGTCGCCTTTCGCCAAGGTTTCAACGACCTGTTTCAACTCATTCAGAGGATCGATAATACCTCGGGCAATGAACCAGCCCAGCACCGCTGTAAGCAGCAAAATAACGGCGGCGATGATGTTTAACATCCGGCTCGCAGCGGTCTTGGCTGCCACGGCGTCATCTGCCCCTTTCTTAGCTAGAATGCTGTTGTAATCCATACTCGCCTGAAGCGTAGCATTTAACTTCTCGGCCTGCTCGGCATACTGAGTTAGCGTATCACGGGCCTCGTCGCTCTTATTCTGACGAGAAAAATCCAGCACTTTTTGTACCCCAGGCAAGTATTCTTTGTAAGCTGCGACAGCCTCACCCAGTAACTGCTTGTCCTTGTCGTCGGCAAAGCAACTTTTGCCAAAACAGCCATCCACTTCATATTTTTTCAAGGCTGTCGAGAGCGTATCCTGCGCGTCCTTGATCTTGATTTCGATTTCCGCCATTTTGGACGGATCGGTATTCAACACATGGCGGTAGGCGCGGACACGCAAACGGCCTAATGATACAGCCGCCTCATCCAAAATCTGAATACTGGGGACAACGTTGATATTGCCGTAATTGGCTTTTTCATATACCGAGTCCATACTATCCTGGCCAATCCATGCCAGCGCCGCTAAACCCGCAACTGCCGATGCGATCAATAAAATCATTTTTTTAACAATGGTCATTTTCATATTCTAATTCCTCTATAAATTGAAGTACCTGATGTTATGTACGCTTGCAGTTGAGCCGACCATTGCCTGTCAAATCTCTTGGTTTTTACGCTTAAGTTTTTTATGTTCATATAGAATCAATACTTATACGAAATCAGTCTAGTGCAGCAAAGCCGGTTTCATTGTTTGTATGAGCGCCTTCGTAATCGGCAACTTGTTTGAGCTGGGATAATTCTTTTATTGAAAGTACGCGATTGATATTCAGTAAAATAATAAACTCATCACCCACTCGTCCCATCGCCTGAATAAAATCGGTCCGGATATCCGCGCCGAAATCGGGCGGCGGCATAATATTCGCCTCGGGGATTTCCAGGATCTCATCGACCGCATCGACCAACATACCCAACAACTGGGCATCATCGTTGTATTCAACCTGCACCAGCACAATGCAGCTGCGCTTGGTTATTTCGCTGCTTTGCCGGCCCAGACGCGCGGACAAATCGATGACCGGCACGACGTTGCCGCGCAGATTGATAACGCCGCGTATATATTCGGGCGTCATCGGCACGCCGGTAATCGTGTTGATTTCAATAATTTCCTTAACATCCAAAATACTGATAGCCAGATTCTCGTTGCCGGCCCGGAAAGTCAGGTACTGGCGTAGTTGATCCTGAGCCGCCAGCTCGGTTGTATGTTCTTTTTTTTGTATCAATTCGTTCATAGTCCGTTCTACCTGTCAAAATCGTTCAAAATCATTCTCATTAAATTCAGGTTTCGTCCCCCCTGCCTTGCCGGTCGGCACGGACTTGAAAGTGGGCGGAGTAAAATGAGGCGCTGTTTTTTTATTGTTTTTTTTGTTTACCAGCACCTGTTTGGTAATCGGTTGTCCTTTATTAGCTATGCCGCGCCCCTGGTTTGCTTCCACTTTAAAAAATGACATAACCTGTTGCAGCTGCATGGCCTGACCGCTCAATTCTTCCGCTGTGGCGGCAAGCTGTTCCGATCCCGACGCATTTTGTTGCGCCGCTTTATCCAGCTGACCGACCGCATCGCTGATCTGGCCTATGCCTTGCGCCTGCTCTTCGGAAGACGCGGTAATTTCTTCCACCAAGTCCGCTGTTTTCTGAATATTAGGCACCATTTGCTCCAACAGGTTACCCGCATCTTCGGCAATCTTGACGCTGTTTTTAGCCAGGCTATTGATCTCTTGCGCAGTGATACGGCTGTTTTCGGCCAGCTTCCTGACTTCAGCGGCGACTACGGTAAAGCCTTTGCCATGCTCGCCGGCTAAAGCCGCTTCAATGGCGGCATTGAGTGACAGCAAATTGGTTTTATAGGCAATATCCTCAATCAGGCTGATTTTTTCAGCGATTTCCTTCATAGCCTCTACGGTGCGCTTCACCGCCTGCCCTCCATTGGCGGCTTCCGCCGCTGCGGTCGTCGCCATGCCATTGGTGAGTTTAGCGTTATCGGCATTTTGTTTGACCGAGGCACTCAATTCTTCGATGGAAGCGGTGGTCTCCTCGACGCCCGAGGCTTGCTCTGTCGCGCTTTGACTGATGGATTGAGCCGTTGCGCTGATTTCCTGCGATGCACTGCCCAGCGCATCGGAATTGCTGCGGACTTGCTCCACTACGCCGCTTAATTTATCGCGCATTCCGGTCAGTGAGTGGGCCAAGACAGCGATTTCGTCATTTTGGTTTAAGTCGATGCGCGCCGTGAGGTCGCCGTTAGCTAAAGACTCTGCAAATTCCTGCATCGAAAACAGCGATCTCGAAATGCCGCGAATAAGCATAAAACCAATCAAAATTGACAATAACAAACCCGCCATAAGAAGAATTATCGAAATAAAACGACTTTGCTCATAACGTACTTGGGCGGCATCATATTCCTGTTTGGCGACATCCAGCTGCAACTGCATCAACGCATTTATGCCTGATTTAACGGGTTGAAATAATGGACGTACAGACTCTCTGACTGTTTTTTCTACAGCTTCCGTATTGCCTGCAAGCAGATATTCAATAGCTGGATTTAACCCTTCCTCGACAAAGCGCTTGCGATCGATTGCAAACTTGTCGGCCAGTTTCTTTTCTTCCGGGGTCAGGTAAGTCGCCATGTACTCATCCCACATCCGGGTAATATCAAGAATATTTTGCCTGACAAGTTCAACGTTTTTCTGATTTTCATCTTTGAACGCCAAGCTATTGGCAATTGCGAGGCGATTTCCCAATAGCTTGGCGTTAATTTGGGCCAGCTGCCCCATAGGAACCGTGCGATCTGCGTAGACGGTAAGCAGGCCTTGATTGGCTTTTTTCATCCCGCTCAAACCGAGCACTCCAAGCGTTATGGCTAACGCGGACATAAGTCCCACAACCAGAATCAGGCGGGCTTTGATAGTGAGGTTATTCAGCATGGTAAGGCTCCGGTCGATTTTTTAAATTTTAAGTCGTTAATGTTCATAGAGTAGCTGTACCTGTTATTTGGCTGGTTGATTTGCGCTGACCGTCTGGTTGAACTGCCTCGGCATAATTCAGATGTGTGCGCTGTTGCAGGTCTGCATATGCAGTTATAAGTCAAGCTATGCTGCCGATTTCAAACAGCCGATGACACTGTTAAAGCGGGATTCACCCGTTTTTTAGCGTGCTGAATAAGTCCCTGGACGTCGAGAATCAACGCAACATCGCCGCTACCGAGCACGGTTGCACCGCCTATACCACTGAGATTCTCAAACAACTTGCCGAGTGGTTTGATCACGGTTTGATTTTCGCCGTGTAATTCATCCACCACAAAACCCGCTTTTGCTTCGCCAAAACGCACCACAACTAGGCTTTCCCGCCGGGTATGTGTGTGCTTTTTATTGTTGTGGAAAAAATCGCCCAGGCGTAAATAGGGCAAAACCTGACCGCGCAAGTTGACATAATGTTGGACTTCATCGACTTGCCATTCGTCGCTGCTCATTTCCACGCATTCTTCGACCATGCTCAGCGGGATAATGTAGCGTTCCTTTTGCGCTTCGACCATAAACCCGTCGATAATCGCCAGCGTCAGCGGTAAATGTATCGTTACCGTGGTGCCTTGCCCCAACTCGCTGTCCACGGAAACGCTGCCGCGCAATGCCTCGATATTGCGCCTGACCACATCCATGCCGACCCCCCGGCCGGACAGGTTGCTGGCTTCTTCTTTAGTGCTTAAGCCGGGTTCAAAAATAAGGTTGTAAATTTCATTCTTGCTGAGTATTTGATCCGGTTTAATCAGGCCTTTGGCTACCGCTTTAGCGACGATTCTTTCCGGGTCCAGGCCCTTGCCGTCGTCACTGATCTGGATCACGATACGCCCAGAGTCGTGATAGGCGTTCAACTGTATGGTGCCTTTTTCAGGTTTGCCTGCCCGGGCTCGTACTTCAGGCGTTTCAATGCCGTGATCGAGCGAATTGCGCACCAGGTGGGTCAGCGGATCGTTGATTTTTTCGACCACGGTTTTATCCAGTTCGGACTCGCCGCCGGTTATTTGCAATTGAATTTGCTTGCCCAATTCCTTGCTGACGTCATGCACCACTCTCTGGAAACGCGTAAAAGTCTCGCCGATCTGCACCATGCGCAATTGCAATGCGGTATCGCGTATATCTTCGACCAGATGACTCATGGTCGAGGCGACATCATCGACATCGGATAAGCCGTGCTTGTCGACCATCAGTCGCATCGCTGCGCCTGAAATCACCAACTCGCCGACCAGATTAATCAGGTAACCCAGCTTGGCGGCGTCTACCCGGATGTAATTGGATTCCTTGTTGATTTTTTGCTTGACTGATTCCTGCTTTTTAAGCGCCTGTTCTATGACCGGCTGCTGCAAAATATTTTTTTCCACCAACATTTCGCCGAGAGGTTTGCTCTCTTTATTTTCATCGTCACGCTGTTCATTGAGTGTGTGCGCGACTTCTTTTTCGGTCAAGGCGCCGATCTCGACCAGCATTTCCCCTAACCGTTTAACCTGATCTTCCGGCATATTTTCCAGCAGCTGCAGGTAGTGTTCTTGCCTGGAATGCGGCGGCAAAATATGAATGACGCAATCGTCTTCGGCAAATTCGAACACGTCTTCTATCGTTTTCTTATCGGCGTTGCTGTTAAAGGCTATTTTGAAATTGAGGTAACAATCTTCGGGAACCATATCCTCGATACGGGGAAGCGTCGGCATGGTAATAATGACTTCAATGATTTTTCCCAGCGTTTGCAGATAACGAATAAACGACAGTGGGTCCATACCGTTTCGGAGGGCATTCTGCTTGAAAGCCAGGCTGATAACCCAGTTGTCGCTGCTGTCCGAGGTGTTGGGATCAACTTCGAAATGATCGGTTTTTTCCTCTTGGGTCGAGGGCATCCCACCCGAGGCTTTGCCGGTTAACCGGGCAATCAGCGCCCGACCTTGTTGTTGCAGCGCTTCCGGCAGCGGTTCGTCCTCATTGAAAAGAACGTGCTGAATTAGCTGCGCCGTATGGTCTTTACAGGCCAGCAAAACCGAGATGAGTTCGGCGTCAATCAAGCGCTCGCCGTTCCTAACCCGGTCCAATACGGTCTCGGCTTCATGAGTGAAGGCGACGACATCGTCGAAACCAAACAACCCGGAAGACCCTTTAATGGTGTGCATCGCGCGGAAAATACTGTTGATGCAATCGGCGTCATCGGGCGCTGCTTCCAAGCCCAACAGGGCTTCTTCCATTGCCGTCAGTAACTCGTCGACTTCCTGGGAAAAGGTTTCCAAGGCGGGATTCATATCGCTCATGATTTTTTCCAATTAGCGGGGATAACAATGGGATCGCCAAAATACATGCCGAGTTTGAGCAGCTCAAAGACTTCAATCACCGCTTCGCTATGCCGCAACAATCGCAGGGTAAACCCACGTTTCTGTGCTTCAGCCTTTAGTAACAACAACAGCTGCAATCCCGCGCTGTCTATTTCAGTAACAGCCGACAAATCAAGCTGCAACTCCCGGGCGCCGGGATGGCAATACCCCAACAGAGTTTCCTTTAGCGATTCTGCGTTGTAGATAGTCATGTCATCCTTAATAGACACGCACAGCACCCCGTCGTCGTCTTTTTTAGCTTTTGCGGTCATGACAGTTCTCGGATAAGGTTACGGCAGCACTAATTTGGCTATGGCTGCAAGCAAGATAGGCGGTTGAAACGGTTTGGTCACCCAGGCTTTAGCACCGGCCTCTTTCGCGGCCCGTTTTTTTTCATCCTCCATTTCGGTGGTCAGCATAATAATGGGGGTGAATTTGTAGTGGTCGAGTTGTTTCACCGCTTTAACAAAGGCAATGCCGTCCATAACCGGCATATTAATATCGCTGACGATAAGATGGATTTTAACCCCGGTCAGCTTGCTCAACGCATCTTTGCCGTCACACGCTTCGAGCACCTCATAACCTGCGCCTTTTAGTGCAATGGTGACAACCTGCCGCATTGAAGCGGAGTCGTCCACGATCATAATTGTTTTCGCCATAAGTTAAAGCCTACTGTTGAATTTAAAAAAAAGTTAAGTCGTCCGAGCTGTCCTGTGCGCGATTGGGCTGTGAGCTGACCGACTTATAGTTTTCTTCTATATGCTCTACGGCTTCATCGACTTGAAGCATATTGCCGTCACGGTTACTGCCTTGCTGCTGTATTTCTTCAATGGTTTTTTGCAGGTTCAGCAAGTTGTTTTCGACTTGCGTTAATATCTGACTGACACGATCCTGAAACTGTAAGGCCACCAACACCTTATTGATCTCGCCGCGGACTTGGCCGGCGTTATTTCTAAGCGCTTCGACATCGTCGCGATAATGGGCCAGAGCCAGACTCAAGTAGGATAAAGTTTGGTTGATATTGGCTTCGGCCTGAAACAGGGCCGAGTCGCCGACCTGCACCGAACTCTCCGATATTGTTAACGCGGCATTTACCGCTGCACTAATATCGTTAACCTTGCCTCTCAACCGCTCACCGATTTGTACAGAATCATCGGCCAATTTACGCGCATCTCCGGCAACAACCGCGAAGCCTTGTTCCGCAGATGCTTCACTGGCTGCGCCAAGCGCCAGCAGGTTAAATTGTTCCGTCAGGCCGGATACTTCGGTTGCAACGGAATTGAGTCCGCTCATGCGACCGGACAATTTTTGCAGTTCATCCATAACATCATGTTCCAGCAGGTGAACTTGTCTGAGGGATTCCAGAACGGGTTGGAGCAAATCACGGCTGGTATTGATTACACTATCCAGGTGGTAATGCTGCCCGCCCAAGGTATTATCGGTACTGTCAACGATCTGCTGAAGTTCGTTAGCCATGCCGGCAAAACGATTCGTCAGCGAGATAATCTCCTGCTCGGTATGCTCGCGCGAAACCATCACATGTTGGGAAAGTATCGGGCTTATGGTCAGCAGCAGCCGTTCCAATTCGGCGGTATAAGCCGCAATCGCATCTATCTTGCTGCTTTCGTCCTGCTCCCAACGGAAATTGGCTTGCGTCAATTCATTGATATGGCGATACCATAAAAACAAACCGCTTCCAATCCCGCAAATCGCCAACAACAAGCTGGTAAACAGGACAGATAATGTAGCACCGCCTTGCCAACTAACGATTACCCCACCCAAGATACCCGGCAATGCAGGAAGTGAACCGTACAAAAACTTACTATCACTGTAATTTTTGACGTGCGGCATTAAAATCCTCGTTGTTCTTATAAAGCCCGTAGTCTAATATGTATTTACACTTAGTGCTATTTTGATTTTATTACAATATTAGGGGTTTATTATCAGCCTTGAACCCATCACCGCCGAAGAATTCTCTCTTTTCAGGCGTGTAATTTACGATCACGCAGGCATCGCTCTCACGCCGGAAAAAAAAATCATGGTGGCCAGCCGGTTAGCCAAACGCTTACTGCATTATGGTTTGCAAACTTACGGACAATACTATCGATTGCTGAGTACCGGACAACATCCGCAGGAATTTCAATTGATGGTTAATATCCTGACCACCAATGAAACTTATTTTTTTCGCGAGCCCAAGCATTTTGATTTTCTTAAGGACCAGATTATTAAATCCTGGCGGGGCGATAATTTTCGCCTGTGGAGCGCCGCCAGCTCGACGGGTGAAGAAAGTTATTCCATCGGCATGTCGCTGGCCGATAGCCTGGGTATGAGAAAATGGGAAATATTCGGTTCCGACGTCAATACCGAGGTGCTGGAAACCGCACAAAGAGGCGTTTATTTGATGGATAGGCTGGATAATATGGACAAACGTTATCTGGATAAATATTGCCTGAAAGGCGTACGTTCGCAAGAAGGCTATTTCCGCGTCGATGAAAAAATAAGAAACCGCGTCAGTTTCGGCCAGATCAACCTTAAAAGCCCTCTACCCAAAAGCCTTGGGCAATTTGATGTCATTTTTTTGCGCAATGTATTGATCTACTTTGACACGGAAACCAAACAGGATATAGTTCAGCGCGTAATCTCGGCGTTAAAGCCGGGCGGCTATTTTTTTATCAGCCATTCTGAAACTTTGCACAGCATCAAAACCGAATTGTCCATGGTGACGCCTTCCATTTATCAAAAACCATGCAAATAGCGCAGTACCAAGGGCTGCCGCGTATCATCATCGACCCCGGCGAAAGTTATGTCACCCAAAAAGATGAAATCATTTCCACCTTGCTGGGTTCTTGCGTCGCGGCGTGCTTGTACGACCCGGTAAACCGCGTGATCGGCATGAATCATTTTTTACTGGCCCAGCAACATTCAGCCCACAATGCGGCCTTGTTAGGCACGGAAGGCGGGCGCTACGGCATACATGCGATGGAGCTGCTGATTAATAAAATGTTAAAACAGGGCGCGCAACGCATTCATTTGAAAGCTAAAGCCTTTGGCGGCGGCGATGTGCTGAAACTCGGCAATGAATTGCGGGGCGGGCAATCCATAGGCGCGGTCAATTGCGAATTTATTAAAACTTTTTTGAATACCGAACGTATCCCATTGGTGGCCTCCGGTCTGGGCGGTCACATAGGCCGCAATATTTTTTTTCTGGCGGGCGATTTTTCCGTATATGTTAAAAAAATTGAACGGAGCGAAGAACAAGCCGTTATTAAACAGGAACAACGTTTTCTGGAAAAGAACACCGCCCTACATATCCCGCGACCATCGGATCAGGCTGATTTTTGGTAGCGGCATCATTAATAATTAAAAAATGCGCAATGATTAAAGTATTGATTGTCGATGACTCCGCCGTGGTGCGGCAGGTATTAACCGGCTTATTGGACGGCGTATCAGGATTGAAAGTAATCGGCGCTGCGCCCGATCCTATTTTCGCGATGAAACGCATGGAAACCGAATGGCCTGATGTCATTGTGCTGGACATTGAAATGCCCCGCATGGACGGGGTGACTTTCCTTAGAAAACTGATGAGCGAGCGCCCCACTCCGGTCGTCATTTGTTCCACCTTGACGGAAAAAGGCGCGGAAGTGACCATGCAGGCCATGAGCGCCGGTGCGGTCGATATTATCACCAAGCCGAAGGTGAACCTGCGCAACTTCCTGCAGGAATCCAAATCCACCATTATCGACGTAATCAAGGCCGCCGCGGGGTCCCGCCCCAGAATAATCAAATCGCCCAATCGTATCGCTGCCGGCACAGACAGCATGTTCGGCGGCACGCTTAAACCCATGGCGCAAACGACTGACCGGGTCATTGTCATCGGCACCTCAACCGGTGGCACCCAGGCGTTGGAATACCTGTTCACCCAGCTGCCGCGTTCCGCCCCCGCAATTGTCGTCGTGCAGCATATGCCGGAACACTTTACGGCTGCATTTGCCAAAAGATTGGACGGCATTTGCCAGGTGACGGTAAAAGAAGCCGCACAACATGACCGCGCCCTGCCCGGCTTGGTTTTAATCGCTCCCGGCGGCAAGCACATGCTGCTGCAACGCAGCGGCGCACAGTATCAGGTCGATGTTAAAGACGGCCCGCTGGTAAGTAGGCACCGCCCTTCGGTTGACGTATTGTTCCGCTCCAGCGCACAATCCGCCGGAGCCAATGCCGTAGGCATTATCCTGACCGGCATGGGCGATGACGGCGCCCACGGCATGAAAGAGATGCACGATGCCGGCGCCCTGACCATAGCCCAGGATGAAGCCAGCTGCGTGGTCTACGGCATGCCTAAAGAAGCCGTCAAACTGGGTGCGGTCGATGGCATTTTGCCGTTATCGGCCATTCCGCAGCTGATCATGCAGGCCCCTACCCGGGCGCTGTTTAAAAGAACCTAACCCTTCCGCCCCTTACTTGAGATTGATATACTTAAAAACCCATAAAAAAACCCGTCTCGGTATCACCAGTTGCTTATTGAACGAGAATATCCGCTATGACAGCGGTCACCGGCTGGGTGCCTATATCGTCGGTACGCTGGGCGAATATTTCGAATTCCATCCGTTTTGACCGGAAATAGGCATCGGTCTGGGCGCAAATAGAGGAATCCTATTACCTGTCACCTTATTCCCAGCAACTGCAACTCATTAACCAGTTATAACCATGCCAAAAATATTAATTGTCGGCTGCGGCGCGATAGGTTTGGAGCTTGCGGGAATGTTATCTTGCCAGTGATAATCCTGCGCCGCTATGGGATATGATGACTTGGCTGGCAAATGACCTGCGTGCCCTCCAGCCGTCGATGCAGGCACCGGGATAAATAAACTCTGTAACAACACTAGATAAAAGCGTTGAGTTATCAATAGCCGAGCTATAAAAACGGCTATACTGTTTACACATTAAAATTCAGTTTTTAAAATCCCTCATGCCAACCTTCTCCCTTAAGGGAGAAGGTTGGCAGCTACTTGCGTAGATACCTATGCCGGCAAAGAGGGGCGATGGCGCCGAATTTTGACGCGTGATGAACCCAATATACATTAGGTTCACCAAGGAAAACATCACTACGTATCTATGCTTTTTAAATTGTCATGGCTGCATCAGAGCCTTTGACAACAAACACATTAATTATGAACAAAAACCAATATGATAATTTAATCGAGGCAATTTACGATGCTGCCGTCATGCCGGAATTATGGTCAATTTTTTTGGAGCAGTTGTCAGATGCGTTCAAAAGCAGGGGAACAGCGCTTCATCTGGTAGATTTTGTCAGTCTCAACTCCACTTGCCGTAGCGATGAATCTTCCTTTATTCAAACCGTCCGCACCGACCCTGAAACCGTCGTGTCTTACGAGCGTTATTATTCCAAGGTCAATGTCTGGCTTGAAAACTCCAAAAATTTACCTGAAGGCGAGCTTATAACATCTGATCGCTTGCTTCCCGTGCAGGAATTTGTCAAGACTGAATGGTATAACGATTGGCTTAAACCTCAGGATTATTTTCATGCCATGATCGGTCATCTTCTCAAGCAGGATACGCTGACGGTGCGTCTATCTATTTTCAGATCCAAACATCAACCCTTTTCTGCCGACGAAACAGCACTGTTCGCCCGCTTGGTGCCGCATATACGCCGCTCTTGCATGATCCACAAAAAATTTTCCGAAGTTAAAAGCGTACTGAGTACAGACACTGAGCTGTTGAACCGCTTGCCGGTCGGGTTGGTCTTGTTCGATAAATGCGGCCAAGCCGTATTTGTCAATCACATGGCGGAATCTTTAATCCGCTGTTCAGACGGCTTCCGCCTAAATACCGCCGGTCGCTGCCAGGCGGATAGTGCCAGTGAAACCCTTGCCTTGCGTCAGTTAATCAGCAATGCCATAGAGCTGGGGCACGGCAATGCGATGAACTTGCACCGAGGCAGCTCAAGCCGTCCTTTATCGGCAATAGTGGTATCGCTACAAAACCAATCGTTACCTTTTATTGGCTCGGTGCCGACCGTTGCGTTATTTCTTTGCGACCCTGATCTGCCGCTTAGCTTAGACGATAGCCTATTAACTCAATGCTACGGCCTTTCCCCGGCCGAAGCCAAACTTGCGGCCGCTTTGCTACGCGGACAAACTCCAGGCGATTATGCCCAAACGCGAGGCATCAGCAACAACACGGTAAAAACCCAGCTAAAGCAGGTGCTGGAGAAAACGAAAACGCATCGTCAATCCGAACTCATACAATTGCTGACTACAGGTTTCGGCATGCTTGCAGCTCCGGCTAAAACTGTTATAACAAAAACCTGATCCGCGCCTGCTTACATGTATCTGACAGTTACTGGTTTTTAGAAGCGTCTGCTTTAAATTTCAGGCAATTTTGAACCGCTATTTTAGTCGCGCTGAGATTGTTATCGTCCGCATATGATGTCTCATTCGCGACTAGAGTCCCGCCTCCATTCATGACTTCCCCTGCATTTTAAAATAGCTACCCCAAATTTTATAGTTTCAAACTGCGTGTTTTTATGGAGCCCGGAATCCAGTACCCACTAGGGCGAAGTTGCAACATTATTTTCCTTTTTCACCCGAACGGGTGACGCGCTGCTCAATCGATTCGTTTAAATTGTATCGCAACAGGACATTACCACTCCGCTCAATCTGTTTCAAACGCGCGCCGTTGAACGTGTCCAATGAGAAATTGAGTTTTTTCATTACGTGCGTAACTACATCAAACTGGAGAGCAAATGAATTCCCCCAATTTTCGCTGTAGAGATCGGTTACCTATGCTATTCAAAAATACCCCTATCAACCACTTGATAACGGTATTACTTTTGACATTAGCTGGATGTACGCATCACAACCAAAACCAACCCTCTCTTCGCCCTGTTAATATTGTTCGCATATCTAGCCAAGAGACACTGAACGACAGACCGTTTTCGGGCGAGGTTCGGGCGCGTTTTGAGACGACTTTATCATTCCGGGTGTCGGGGAAACTGACAAGCCGCTTGGTCGATATGGGCGAGCAAGTGCATAAAGGACAGTTGCTGGCAAGGCTTGATCCCGGCGATTTTCGCCTTGCCGCACAGAGCATTAAGGCTCAGCTTATATCCGCTAAAGCCGACCGCGAATACACCAAAGACGACTTAAGCCGATACCGGGAATTGTTCAATCAGAACATCATCAGCAAGCCTGAGTTAGATCGCCGCCAAACGCTCTATATTACCGCGCGGCAAAAGGCTGCGTCGCTCGAAGCCCAACTCGGACAGGCCGACAACCAGCTGGCTTACACCGAGTTACTGGCCGACCGCGACGGCGTGGTGACGGCGCTGGAGGTCGAGACCGGGCAAGTCGTCGCCCCCGGTCAGCCGGTCGTCAGACTCGCCCAACTCGATGAAAAGGAAATCCATATCGACATTCCCGAGCATCGCGTAGCCGAACTCAAGCCCCGCCAAGACGTCATGGTTACCTTGTGGGCCGACAGCGACAAACAAATCAAGGCGCGTATCCGCGAAATCGCGGCGGCAGCCGATCCGGTCAGCCGTACCTATCGGGTCAAAGCAACTATTCTGGAAGACCAGGATGATGCGCGGCTTGGCATGACCGCCACGGTTTGGATACCTTCAATCACGCCTTCCAGCCTCGCCGTTCCCCTCTCTGCTATTTTTACGCCCCAGAATAAGCCGGAACAAACCAGTGTCTGGCTGGTTGACGAACGCACTTCTACAGTCAAAGCTGCGCCGATAAAAATCGGCGCAGCTTTGACCGGAGAACGGGTTGCAGTGACAGGATTGAGTTCCGGGCAACTGATTGTCAGCGCCGGCGTAAACCGCCTGCGCGAAGCCCAACCCGTGCGTTTGCCGCAACAATTTATCCTGGCGTTGACGCAGGCAAAGAGTTCCGGCCGTGAGTAACTTCAATCTAAGCGCATGGGTGTTGCAGCACCGGGCTTTCACCGGTTTTATCATGGTGCTGTTGCTATTGGGTGGAATATTCGCCTATTTCCGCCTCGGACAGCGGGAAGATCCCGAATTTACCTTTCGGGTGATGGTGGTCAAAACCCTCTATCCGGGCGCAACAGCCTTAGAGGTCGAACAACAACTGACTGATCGGCTGGAAAAGAAAATCCAGGAATTGCCAGATCTGGATATTTTGCGCAGTTACTCCAAACCCGGCGAATCGGTCATTTTCGTGACTCCGCGTGAAGATACGCCGCCCAAGGAAATACCCAATCTCTGGTATCTGGTACGCAAAAAGGTTGACGACATCCGCATGACCCTGCCGCCCGGCAGCGTCGGGCCGTTTTTCAATGACGAATTCGGCGATACTTACAGCCTGATCTATGCTTTTTCGGGAGACGGTTTTAGTTACGCCGAACTGAAAAAAGCCGCCGATTTAGTCCGTCAACAACTGCTGCGGGTCAAAAATGTCGAAAAAATCGACCTGATCGGCGTTCAGGACGAAAAAATTTATGTCGAATTTTCCGACAAAAAACTGGGCGAACTGGGGCTTGACGCCAACACGGTCGCCGAGGCCCTGCAAACGCAAAACAGCCTGACCGCAGCGGGCGCCGTGTACGCCGCTCAGCGTACGCTGCCGATCCGCATCACCGGTCAATTCGATTCGGTGGAGAGCATCGCCAGCCTGCCGGTGCATATTGAAGGACGCAGCTTGCGCGTTGACGACTTCGCCCAAGTCAAGCGCGGCTACATTGATCCGCCGGAACTTAAAATGCGCGTCAACGGCAAGGAAGCCGTCGGCCTCGGCATCACCATGAACAAGCGCGGCGATGTCCTGGCACTGGGCAAGGCGCTGGAAGCCGCCAAGTCTGAAATCGAGGGCGAACTCCCGCTAGGGCTCGATGTCGAGCAAGTCGCCGATCAACCGCGCGTAGTTAACACGGCTATCGGCGAATTCCTGTCCACCTTCTTCGAAGCGTTGGCGGCGGTGCTGCTGGTCAGTTTTTTAAGCCTGGGTTTTCGCACCGGCTCGGTGGTCGCGTTGACAGTGCCGCTGGTATTGGCAGGAACGCTGCTGTGCATGTTGCTGTTCGGCATGGAAATTCATCGCATTTCATTAGGCGCTTTGATTTTGGCGCTCGGTTTATTGGTCGACGACGCGATGATCTCCATCGAGATGATGGCGCGCAAACTGGAAGAAGGCATGGACAGAATGACTGCCGCGACCTATGCCTACCACGCCACGGCCTTTCCGATGTTGACCGGCACCTTAATCACCATCGTCGGTTTCCTGCCGGTGGGTTTGGCTAAATCGCAAGCCGGCGAGTATACCGTTTCGATATTTCAGGTGATGGGCATCTCGCTGTTGCTGTCATGGATCGGCGCGGTGGTTTTTACCCCTTATCTGGGTTTTCTGCTGCTCAAGGTTCAGCCGCATAGCGCGCACCATCACGACTTGTTCGACACGCCGTTTTACAATCGCCTGCGCTATTGGGTGACCTGGTGCGTGGAACACCGCAAAAAAGTCATCATCGATCTGTGGCAACCTGAGGGGAGTTCCTTTGCGCATAGCGAAGCGACCGCCAAGCGCATGGAAGCGATTTTGAGCAAAGACGAAGACGTGGTGAATTACACCGCCTATATCGGTAGCGGCACCCCGCGCTTCTTCCTGCTGATCGTACAGCAGTTATCCAATACCAATCTCTCCGAGTTTGTAGTGATGACCAAAGATAATGCGGCCCGCGAGCGGGTCATGCAACGCATTCGGCTAGCTTTCGCCACCGATTTCCCGGAACTGCGCGGACGTGTCATGCGTCTTAACGTCGGGCCGCCGATGGATTATCCGTTGGTGTTCAGA
>JALNYY010000062.1 GCA_023229605.1 Methylobacter sp. | reverse complement strand
CATTCAGGAGATTGCAGGCAGATCGCCAAAACGCTGTCCTGCCATCAACCCATCGCCAGCGACAGCGCCTTCAGCTTGGGAATGGTTGCGGAATTCGGCGAAACAATCGAAGCGGCGCCGTGGCTATACCGCCGCTTGTTCTGGGAATGCGGCCTGATTGGCCAAACGCTGTATCTGGAAGCCGAAGCGGCGGGAATCCGCGGCACAGGTATCGGCTGTTACTTTGATGACAGCGTGCATGAGCTATTCGGGATCAAGGACGATAAATTCCAAAGCCTTTATCATTTTACGGTGGGTAAGCCGCTGGAAGATAAACGGCTGGAGACTTTGCCAGCTTATGGGCATTTGGATGGCGTAGACTAGGATTGGAACAAACATCACAAGTAAGTTCGGGGTGCAGTGTTTTTTAAAACGAGTGTTGTTTTTGTTTGGTCGCCACGTTCAATTAGCTTAGAATTAATTTAATACAAACAATAAATTAGATGCGCTTATGAAAAATACATAACAAATTAGGTTTTTTATAAGATTATCAATATTGTATACATCACGTTAGGTACCCAAATGTCCATTACACCAAAGCACTGGAACTACTTTCTCGGGGTTGAAGCAGAACTCGTCGCGTGTGCAAGATTTGTCGAGTTTACTGAAGACAATTTTTCCTGCTACTCGAACGAGTTCGCAAAAATTATCGTTTTAGCATCAGCCGAAGTTGACTCAATACTTAGAGAGCTTTGTAAAGAGGTCGACAGTGCATCGAATGCGGATAATATCGTCAAATACTACCCTGTTCTAATCAGTAGATTCCCGCACTTCCCGAAATGTAAGGTGGACATTCCGCGCTATAAGTTGCGCATTGATCCGTGGGAAAACTGGACGCTAAACACGCGCCCTGATTGGTGGAGCAAGGGATACAACAAGCTCAAGCATGAGCGCTCCGAGAACTTTTCAAGCGCTAGTCTGGAAAACGCACTTGCCGCCGTTGGAGCACAGTTTCTTGCTGTTCTTCACTATCACCAGCACATGCATAATAAGCCGGTTTCAGTAGATTTTTCGCTTCGCACCGCACTCTACAGTACATGCCGCCCCGAGTCTGACCTGAGCGGTATGTGCTGGGGTTACGGTGAACCTTGGCTCCACATCGAGACGGATAGAGGAATCCGGTAGGTCAGGCATGCTGTTTATGCCGGACATCAATATGGGCAAAATGTTGGGCAACGAAAAGATGTTGCTCAACCTACTTAACTCAAGCGAGAAAAGCAGATGATGACATTAGAATTGGATGATGAAACCGCAACCCTATTAAATCAATTAGTAGAACAGGAACATATTAGCCCGGCACAACTGGTTAAGAATGTGCTGCTTGAGCACCTGGAAGATTGCCAAGACGCTAAAAAAGCCGATGACGCTTATCAGCGTTATCTTGAAGGCGGCAAAATATCTCACAACTTAAACGACGTGGTAAAAGAGCTTGGCTTGGACAGTTAAGCTTTCTGATGATGCCAAACGGGATTTGCAAAAACTCGACAAGCCTATACAAAAAAGAATTGCATCGTTTCTCCTTGATCGACTACAAACTACCGACAATCCCCGCTTAACCGGCAAAGCATTGCAAGGCAAGCTTTCCGGCTTGTGGCGCTATCGGGTAGGAGACTTTCGATTGCTATGTCGCATTGAAGATAACGAGCTGATTATCCTGGTTATCGAGATTGGTCACCGTAGAGAGATTTACAAGTAAAATGACAAGGTTACACTGCCTTATAACGTGGTAACTGATGTTACGCAGTTATTCGAATTTAGACTGCATTAACATTTTTACTATTAAAAGTGTCGCTACCGCGGTGATTATTTGAATCGGGTTCTCGCACCCGAAGGCGAGTTACTTTCTTTTGCTTCGCCAAAAGAAAGTAACCAAAGAAAAGGCGACCCGGTTGCCGCTTGTTTCCTGTGCTCCTCGTTTTTATCGAGGGTCAGCAGAAGGGGCTCCTGCCCCTCTGCTGACGTGCGGCATTCTTGCCGCTCCCCTACGGGCTGTTCTCGATAAAAGCTCCGGTGCTCGGCGCGGCAAACGGGAGAAATACCATTCGTGCGTAACATCAGGTGGTAAGACGTCATGGCGCGGGTTCCCAATCTCCAGATTGGGAACCCGGAAGGACTGCTCCATGCAGTCGTAGGCCCGGTAGGTCAGGCATGCTGTTTATGCCTGACATCAACATGCGCAAAATGTTGGGCAACGAAAAAATGTTGCCCAACTTAACTGGAAACGTTACCGGCTTATGGGCATTACCAGATCATTTTAATGATCTTTTTCCTGTTTACGTTTCAAACTTTCAAAAATTTTCCTATTTTTGGCTAATTGATCCACCTCTGTAATTTCTGGTTCGTTATCTATATCTTCAAAATCCATCAGTAACTTACCAATTTTCTGCCACTTCTCAAAAAGACATGCCTTCTCATGTTTACTTAATAATCCTGGATTATCGCTATCTCTCTTACTATCTTCCTGCAGTTTTTTAAGTTTAATCTGGAATTCATCTACGATTGATTGATATTCATTGTTCATTGTTTTGTTCTCTTTAAGTTGATCCTTAGGGTTGTGTAAAAGCTGTAAAGGCGGATTCTCGTTTGCAATCCACCATAATCGGGATGCCTAGCCCGGTCGGACGTGCCGTTTATGCCCGACATCAACATGAGCAAAATGTTGGGCAACATCCTTTTCGTTGCCCAACTTAACTAGAACTTTCTGGTGAAGCCGGAACTTAGGCGTTGTTGATTTCCTCCAGAAATTGGATAACCCAGTGTTTGACGCGTGGCAGGCAGCTATTTAGCGAGGCCTGCTTTTCGGGGATATTGAAGTAGTCGGGTTCATGAAGGTAGGGATATGTAATTCTGCCGACATCGATGGCGTCGTGACTGAGATCGACTATTCGTCCTCCGATGATATTGTATTGATGTTCATAGTGGCCGCATATCGAGCCGCCGAAGACCTGATTCATGAAAAGGCTTCCATATTTGCACGATCCTGACAGATCGGTTGGAGTGAGTGCGCCTCGCTCGGCAGCTTGTTCGCACCATTTACGAAACACAAAGACCTTGGCTTGTGCGAAACGTTCGTAGGAATAGGCAAGTTGCGCCTCCCGGTCTACAGTCCAATCTGTCATTTTAAGGGCCTAAGCGAATTACATATCGGCCCTCCATGATGGATTTGGAGGGATAGGGGATAGGGCGGGCAGGTTTTGCCCTCCCTGCTACTTAGTTTCAATATGTTTTAACAAACCTCATCATGAGTAAACCTGACCCGTTCCTCGGCTGAACGCCCCAGGGCTTTGGCAAACCACGGCGGCGGCGCATCAAATACTTTCTGGAACTCCTTCAACTGGTCTACCGCTTCGGTGACATCCGGAACCTTGATCGGGTAAATATCGGCGCGTATCACTTTGGCCGCTGCCGGGCCTCCGATGGATTGCACGAACATGACATGGCAGTCTTTAATCAAATTGGCGCGGAACAGGTTCCTGTCCTCGGCGCTATCGGCTTCAATGGTTGAGCGTATATCAACCAGTTTATAATCATGTTGCGACAGCTGATAAACCAGAAAACGGATGCAGGAACCGAAATGCCCGTTAATCAGCGCGCCGCTGTTTGAACCGATGGCGACGCGGATGGAATCGGGCATGTCGCCGTCCTTGTAAGGCATAATTTCCGGCAGGTCTTCATCTTCGGCTTCGTCGCCCCACAGGTAACGCACCGCCAGTTTGATATTGGCAAGGCCAATGCCGATGTCCTCGCCGTCTTCTTCGCCATCCAGGCTGCCTAAGCCGGTTTTAAGATTGGTGACGGTGATGGATTTCAGTTTTTCATCGTCCAACGGTGAGCCGACCCGCTCATGTAATATTTCCAGCAGCCTGGGTATGTCGATACCCGGCAAGATGCGTGATGCTAATGCAATGCGTAAGGCTAGTTCACGGGGCAATGCTTCCATTTTAATCTCCTGATTTAACAAGCTTGGATAATAATTTGAGTGTTTTTCTGGTGGAGGCTAAATCCAACGCGGTAAAATCGTCGTGCGTTTTAAAGTTTGGATCAGCGTTAGCCGCCAACAGTTGTTCGACAACTTTCTCCCTGCCGCTGGATGCCGCAAACATCAAGGCTGTTGCGCCGGAGACGGAATTTTGATGGTTAATATCGACGCCTGCATGGATCAACGCATCAATACAGTCGCTGTTTTCGGCATAACAGGCCGCCCACAATGCGTTATTTCCGTATTGATCAATGGCATCGAGCTCAGCACCCCGTTCGATCAGGAAGCGGACTACATCGACGCGGCCTTGCTGGCTTGCCAAAATCAAAGGGTAAATGCCGGCATTGTTCTTTAAAGTCGGTTGGGCTACGGAGAAGTAGTTATTTTGTAACCAATTTCGTATTTCCGGTTCCATCACGGTTCCTGATGCTTGTCTTTCCAGCCGGAATAACCGCCGTCCAGGCTGTAAACATTTTTAAAGCCGAAATCGCTAAAAAATTCGGCAAGGTGTTCGCTGGCATGGCCGTAATAACAATAAATCAACAAATCACGCTGCTTGTCGCCGCGCTTGACTAATGAGTCTTTTAAGCCTTCATGTACATGCAGGGCATCCTCCAAATGGCCGGCTTTGTAATCTTTAAGGTCCCTGCAGTCCAGGATCATAGGCGCGGACTCTTTAATAAGGGTTTTAGAATCGTCAACGGAGATTGTTTTGTATTTCTTCATGGCAGTGTTAAATGACTTCAGAAAGTCATTCCTCAAAAGGATACGGAGGTTGTAGTAAAGCCAACAATAAAATGGATTTTGTTGCTATAAAATGTAGTTATCAGGATTTAGCGGCTCTATTTCTTAGGGTTAAAGCCGGTAGGATGCTGTATGAGATTATATCAAGCAAATTATTTGCCATAATCTTGAATGGCCCGTGTTTTATGGCTTGCAGGATATTTTTGGCAAAAAAAAGCGCCCTAGTCGAGAAAATAGGGCGCCGAAGGTACAACGCTCAGGATAAATAAGGCTACGCAAAAACTGTTAGGTTTATAAATTATTAAGCACTAATAATGCCAATATTTAATAAGCTTAAGTTTCAATTGGTTGCCTCGGTTCAAATAACAATTTGCGGTGCATTTGCACCAAATGCAGCAATTACCGGGTGTATGCACCCTGATTTGGTGCATTTACAAAAACTCCGTCGGTTACTCCAAAGCCGCATCCACTTTTTCTGATGGCTGAATTTTGCAACCGACTTCGATACTGTGAAAATCTTAAATTGCGCCCACTGCGGCTTCTTTAATCACTTCAATGGTGTTTTCTTCCGCTTCGGCAAAAGAAACGAGCGGTGTTTTGGGGTTATACGATTTGGCTGCTGCATAGGCGATGGCGACTTTATCTTCAGCAGATTGGTTCTTTAGTTCGCTTTTTTCGATATACAATTCTTCGAGCAATTCGTTCCATACCAGACCCTGTTTGAAAGGCATTAATTTGTAGGTAATGCCTTCCAGCTCGACCTGCAACCCTTTACCGATATTTTCCACATAGATTAAAGCGATGCAGTCGTCGCTAATATCGGCTTTATATTTTTCGACAAAAACGGGCAGTAAATCGAGTGTAGGCAGCAGCCCGTTGATAAATTTGATCTTGTCGTTTTCAATGATCAAGGCGGAATGAATCAATAGCGCTTCAGGCGGTCTACGGTCAGTTGTCGAACCTTCACGCAGAGTTCCTTCTTTTATAACCAGGTCGCCGCGATAAGCATAAACACCCGCCTTGCCGGTTTCACCGTTGACCAAAGTGACAGTTAATAATCCTTTAGTTTGATAGGTTTCTAGTAGCATTGCTTTTTCTCCTGATGATTTGGGTAGAATGTAAATAAGTTTTGTGATGCATGTTATTAGGTAATAACTTAGACAAAGCATGGTTTATGCCATGTCGGAATGTTGCTTTATTTTTATTATAAAACAGTCGGATAGGAGATTTTTAGCGACCCGGTCGTGATGTTTAACCTAACAACGCTAGAGATTTTGTGGGTAATTGTCGCAAACCTTACATTTCAGTAAGTGCAAAGGCTCTAAGTAATCTGTTGACAGCGGGAGTGCAGGCAGAGCCTGCACTCCCGTTGCGATAATTTGCCTTCAATACTTAACGATGGATATAGACTTGGGTCGGAGCGGACGGGTCCGGCAGGTGCTTGTGTATAGCGGAGAGCTTGGGAACCGGCCAATCAAGTCGGCATTTGATTTGGAGTCGTGTTGCTATGGACGTCCCACAGCCGCTTGTAACTGCTATCCATACGCGAAAGCTTGGCCGTTACTTGGCTGAGCCGGTCAAATTCAGGAAACCGGCCTTTTTTGCCGGCGCCGTACCATTGCTCCATCGCCAGATTCAACTGTTGTCTGTCTATATAGTCCTGGGCTATCTGGCTCTTCAACCAGGTCATGCTGTTATTTGGCGTCAGATCGACTATCCGGTAACGCACGGCGTTTTCAAAAATACGCACGCCGCCGCCTTCCGCTGCAGTTTGGTGCAGTTTTACAGGATCGATGACTTCAATACCGGCCAGATAATCGATAGCGAATTCATGCAGTTCGGGCAGCCACGGCACTGTCGGTCCCATTAATACGGTGGTGGCGTGCCTGGCAAGCTCGGCCAGTCTAGGGAAAGTTTTATTGGTAATGGAACTGGCCGTTAAAAATACCCAGTCGGCGTCGGGCAGTAGAAATTCGCAGGCGGGATCTGGATAATCGGAAGGCTGCGGCTGCCGCTCGATGATGTGGAGGTCGATTTGGTCGGCATAGCGTTCAATGCCCGGATAACGCCCGACAACGACGACTTTTTTGCCTTGCAGCCGGGGCAGGAAATGATCGAAAACTGCCAGGTTGGGGTTGTCGGGATCGGGCAACAGGGTTATGCCGGAAGGCAGTTCATAGCGGTTCAAGCTGCAATTGATAGCCGCCATAGCGACCGTCGCCTTGTAAGGCTCCCAATCGGTAATCCATCCGGCCAGTTCCGCCACTGTTTTGCCGGATAATGTTCCCGGCCACGGCAGGGTGCGGGTGGGTATGCCGGGGCTCATCGCCAAGCCTGTGTGCTGGGCTTTACAAACCGTCCAAACCAGGCCGATGTTTACTTCGGTGACTCGCGTATCGCTGTTTGCATAATCCAGCAACAGTTCATAAATGCGTGCAGGATTTTCCATGTCGGTTATTCGGGCATTTCTAATAACTTGGGTTCTGATTTAATCTGTTCGGCTTTGCCCCAGGCGGTGACGCCTTCAACAAAGCGACTGGTTTTGGTCGGATGCGGTTTGACTACATCATATTCTGCGTAAAAGGTGCCGTCGCTATTAAACTGAAGCCTGCCGATGCGCTGTTTTTTGGCTTCGTCGTACCAATAGCCCGTCAAGTTATACTCACCGGTATAAGGGTCTTTGATGAGCACAAATACGGCATCATCGTAACTTGGATAGCGCGGAATTTCCGCTGCAACAAAACCCAGCTCGTTGATTTCTTCGGTCAGTCGCCGGCATACGCATTCGGCCAGCTGGCGGTTTATAGCGATGTGTTCGGTTAAATCCATTATTCAGCCACTCCCGCCGCCAAATCCATAATCACTGAAGCCCCCGAAAGATCTTTGGGGTCCAGCTGTTGCAGGTGCGACAAAACCAGCTGCGCGTCTATGGCGCAACCTTGCCTTAGCTTGATAAACGCCAATGCTTTCAGCGTATATAAATAAAACAGGGCGATTTCATCGGCGTACAAATTCCATTCTTGCCGGTTTTGGGCCAATAGGCGATAGTCGCTGGGAAAGCCGCCTTGCCTTGCCGATTCCTCCAGTCCCGCCATAACAATCCGTTCCGCATCGGCGAGACGTTTTTGGAAGAAATAAAATTTATACAATGCAAAATACGTTTGCAAACAACGGGTATCCAGTGCTTGCGCTTGTAAAAACAGGTCTTCCGCACGGCTTTGGTCAACCGGGCTTGCGGCGACAGCCGCTTGCAAGAGATGATTGACTTCGGCGGGCATATTCGGGCTGAACATCACCCGCTCTTCTACAAACGCAACTGAACTCATTACCAAATCTCGGCAGGAACCATCAGGTTGGCAACCGGCTCGCCGCCGAGCAGATGTTGCTCGATAATGGTTTTGACATCATCTACTTTCAATTTGCCGTACATAATCCCTTCAGGATAAACCAGAACGCTGGGGCCCATCATGCAAGGCCCCATGCAGCCGGTATTGGTCAGGGCGATTTTTTCGAACAGATTGCGGGTTTGTATTTCATTCATGAATTCATTCATGATTTCCGCGCAACCGCTACTGGCGCAGGAGCCCCGTGGGTGTCCCTGAGGACGGTTTTGGGTGCAAACGAATACGTGTTTTTCGGGTCTGGGCATGATCGTGATCCTTTTAAAAATTGAATAGAATACGGATGGCACGGATTTAAACGGATTTTTAAAGCGGAAGCCAAGTTTGTTTTTCGTTTTTTAATCCGTGTTTATCAGTCCAATCCGTGTCATCTGTGTTCCATTCTTTTAATTACTGAGTAGTTACGCAGCTTGTTTATGTTCGTGGGTAAAACAGCTTTTCGGGCACACTTTGGAGCAGGCTTCGCAGCCGATACAATCGAGTCTGTTTTTGAGACTCATGACCATGCTGTTGTCATCGTCGTCCTCAAAATCGCCGTAATCATCGTCAAAGTCATCCGGATCGAGGGCTTCGGCTTTTTCGACCAAATCGAAAACATCGCGCGGGCAGACTTTAAAGCAGCGGCCGCAACCTATGCAGGTTTTTTGATTGATGTCGGTTACGTAAGCAGGCGTCCACTCCGTGCCGCCAAAGGTAACGCCGGTTACAAATTCAGACATGTCGTTCTCCTGCTCAGGCCGCGTCGCTTTGAGCGGCAATCAGTTTTTGGTTGGCTTCATCCCAGGCTTTGCAGGCATCGTAAGTGGCTTGAGCGATGCCTAACAGTTCACCGTATCCTTCAGGCAAGCTGTCTTCAATGAGGTCGTGCAACACCATCGCCTGCTCATTGGCCAAGCGTTTGGTCTTTTTGACTTCTTTTTCCAGTTTTTTCAATTCTTCGGACATAAGCGCCTCCCTAGTCGGTTGCTGCCGCGTTGTATTTTTCAATTAAGCCCAGCGCTTTCGAGATAATTGCATCGCTTTTTTCGCACAGGTCTTCGAGGCTTGAGAAGCCGAAACGATGGGTGTCGCGCAAAATTTTATCGACCACGATTAATTTACCGACCATGATTAACGCACGGCCGAAGCCTTCGTGGCTGAGATGAACCATAGGTGCCGCCATCAGCCCGGATTTTTTCTCAATCAGCGTAGCCAGCGAGTTGTAATAGGCTTTTAAACGGGCAATGGTGATTTCATCTGGGTCGCCGATTACCGGGATGTTTTTTTTGCGCTCCTTGGTCAACACGATAGGGTCGATGATTTTCGCTTCCGACCAACCTTCATAGGTATCGTAAGTATCGATCGCGCGTAATTGCTTGATCATATCCTTGACAATCTCGGAACCCAGGTTGGTGTCGTCTTCTTGTACGACTAATGCGGCAGTGGCCATTTTGTTTTCTCCTAACACTATGATTAACAAGGGTTAGCGTAGCGTAACCCGAACATTTGAATTTTTTTCGGATCACGCTACGCTAATCCGACCTACATTTTTATCGTTTTTATTCGTCCCAACCCTCATCTTCCATCTTATTAAAGCGCTCTGGATCTGGACTCTTATGTTGATTAATCGCTTTTGCCAACCAACTGGACGGCCCGGCTTTCATTTCGTTTTGCAGGTCAACGATCAGGTCTTTAATCTTGCCGCCTTCATGAACCTTGACCGGCTGTATGCCTCTAGTAATCAGCTGGTTAATGGCCGAGCCGCCAACAGCTTGGCAATATACCGCCGCACAGCCGTTCAGCAAATCGAGCTTGACCGACAGCTTGTCTTCATTGCCGTCCTGGCTGAGTTCGCCAAACTGGGCGGCTTCGAGTAATTGCGCATCTTCCATGTCCACTGCATAAATCGCGAAGGATTTGGCCGAGCCGAAATGCTGGTTTACCGTTTCCATATCGGTGGTGGCGAACGCTATTTTTAATGCGGTTTCCATAAACTTTCTCTCATCAGTGCCTTGCACGAGTGCCAAGCGTCTTGTTAATGACATGACAGCGGGTAGTCGGTTAATTCGCTGGCCGGTTTTTGGGCGTACACCGAGCGGTAGACCGGAATTTCTTCATGCGAATAATTGATGACCAGATTGGCCAGATCAAACAGCGTTTGCCGGGAGCCGCGATAACCGATCCAGGTTTTCTGGTAACCGCCGATAATGTCGTAGAGCGGAAACCCTGCTCTTAAAATGGGCGTACCCAGGCGTTCGGCGGTATCGACAGCATGGGAGTTGCCGATAACCAGTTGCACCTTGTTGGCCTTGCCGATCAATTCCATATCCTCAAGGTCGCCGATTTTGATGCTGTCGACTGGAATGCGGGCCAGCAACGGCACGTTGCAGGAGGTGATAGCCGCAACGACTTCCGCGCCCATTTCCTGAACCTGATCGACAAACGCATTCAGCAAATCCGCGTCGGCGGCAATCGCGATGCGCAATTGGCCGAGCATGAAATGCGTGTCCAGCATCGCATCCTGCAACTGCGAGCGCTGCCGTTCGATGCGCTCAGGCACATCGTTGCCGCTGATTTCAGCCAATGCGGAAATCAGCGCATCATTGGCTTTCAAGCCGTAAAGATGGTCGATGGCATAGGTCGGCACGCCGGTTTTTTGTTCCAGCAATTCTGCCGCTTTGGCTAGCGATGGCCCGATAACCACCGTAGCGATTGAATCGCCCAGCGTCGCCATTTCAGATATCAGGGTGCCGCCGATAGTCACCGGGCTGAAATCTTCATCGGTCAAACAGCCGTCCAGCGAATCGGAAATATCGGGCACGAAAACAGGCCTGAGCTGGAATTGCTCGAAAATATCCCGCAAAGCTTCCAGATCGCCGGGGGTCAGCATGTAGTTGATCAGGACATTAACTTGGCGTTTGCGTTTGCCGGGATAGGTTCCTGCGTCTTTCGCATCCGGGACCAAGGCGCGAATAATTTCGGTGAGAGTCGCTGCAAAACCGGTTTCGACACTGCCGGTAAAATCGGGCGTATTGACCGCGACGACTGCGACATCGGCAAATTCCGGGTTGGCTTCCCTGAACTCCCTGACATTCCGATGCACATCGGCGCCTTGCGTTTCCGCCAGGCCGGTGGTCAAAATAGTGATCAGGGCAGGGCGGGACTTTTCGGCAATGGTTTTAATGCCCTCGCGCACGTTTTCGTCCGCGCCCATCACCGAGCTGCCCTGATCCATCGCCGTGCTTTGCAGCGGAATCGGTTCCCTGAAATGGCGCACGAAAAATACCTTGGCGAACGCGGTGCAGCCTTGCGAGCCGTGCAGCATCGGCATCGCGCGGTTAAAACCCAATGTCGCCAGGGAGCCGCCTATCGGTTGGCTGGCTTTCAGCGGATTGACCGATAGCGCCTTGTTTCTTTTCAGGATGTCAGCCATTGTTCACCTTCCTGTTTTTCCACGGCGCAGGCGCTCTAACCGCCTCCCATACCGGACTTTCAATCGTCAATGCCAGCTGGCGCACCAGTTCCAGCATGCCTTGGTAACCTTCGTAACCGAATTCGCGTTCCTGGTTAATATCCAAAAACGGAACCTTGGCTTTTAAGGCCGTATACATGTTACGGCCGCCGGCGATCAGAATATCGGCCTTGTAATCGTGGACGATTCTGAGTAACTCTCTGGGGCTGCCGTCGTCAATCATCACCGTATCTTCGCCCATCAGCTCGCGGATTCTGGCCTTGTCTTCTTCGGTGGATTTCTTGGTGCCGGTTGCAACCACCACCATGCCCAAGTCCTGCAACGCCGAAATCACCGACCAACTTTTTACGCCGCCGGTAAACAGCAATACCCGTTTGCCTTTCAGGCGCGCTTTCCACGGTTCGAGTTCTGTCCTGATCCGGGTTTCCTCTCGCAGTATCAGCGCCTCGGTGCGTTCCGTTAAATCCGGGTCGCCAAGGACTTTGGCGAAATCCCTTAATGACTGGCTGGTGTCGGTAATGCCGTAATAGCTGCCTTCAAACCAGGGCGTACCGTATTGTTGCTGCAACTTGCGGGCGACATTGACCATGGCTTTGGAGCACACCATCATATTGACTTCCGCCTTATGCATGGTTTGCACTTCACGGAACCGCGCATCGCCGGACAGCGTGCACAATATGCGCAAACCCAGTTCATCGAACAGCGGCAATACATGCCAGAATTCACCGGCAATGTTGTATTCGCCGATCAGGTTGACGTCATGGATTTTTATGTCCGCGCGTTGAACGGTTAAAGGCAAGGGATCGGGATCGCGGGTGCCGATCACATGGTTGACCATCGCGTCGCCGGCAATGCGGTTGCCCAGATTCTTGGTGCCGTAAAACCCGGCGCTGTCAATCGGCACTACCGGCACGCCCCAGCGTTCCTGGGCGGATTTGCACACGGCGTTAATATCGTCGCCGACCAAGGCCGGAACGCAGGTGTTGTAAATAAACACGGCGGGAGGATGGTAGGTGTCGATGGCCTGTTTAATCGCATGGAACAAACGCTTTTCCGAGCGTCCCATTACAACGTCCTGTTCGGTCAAGTCGGTAGTCATGCCGATGCGGTATAAATCCGCACCGGAAGACCGGGTACCCCGGTTGTCCCAGGAACTGCCCGCACAAGCGATAGGGCCGTGGACGATATGCGCGACATCGGCAATCGGCAACAAGGCGATCTGAGCCCCGTCGAAAGCGCAGCCGCCGGCAGAAGCGCCGGGTTTGGGCTTGGCGCAACCGGATTTTTCCTTCTTGTTATGCTCGCAGGCCGGTTCGTCCAGCAGCGCGGCAATATCTTTAGTTGATTTCATGGCTATGACCAAATGGCTTTGTTTGTCTTAGCTAAAGCAACCATTGTGCCATTCTTTATGGTATTGAAATTATTGGGATTTGTTTGGTGTCGGTTTGTAGGAAAGCTTACAAAACAGATGAGTCGATATAACAGGCTGGATAATATTGGAACAATTTTGACAACGCATAGAGGCCGAGGCATGAACTGTCCGGTGAATAATTGGTCCGAAAGCTGTGCAGATGCAAGGTTGGTTTTCAGGGGTTGCGGAATTTTTAAATATTGTTTTCCGGTTCGGGGGCGTTTTATCATTTTTCCATCGACTCCCGAGTGATCATATGGAAAATAAGATAAACTAATTATTTATTGTCATTTCGGTCTCCTCATCCGGTGTGTTGTACTGCGCCGGGGAGGCCATGTCATTACCCTATTTAGCCGGTCATTAACAACTAGAATGCCATTTTTTTCATACAAAGGCCGTAACAACAACGGCGAGCTGGTAAAAGGCGTATTGGAGAGCCAGGATCGTGGCGCAGTGGCAAAACAATTGTTCAGTATCGGTATTACCCCGGTTGAAATCGTACCCGGATCGGCCCCCGCCGCGGAGAACAGCCTGTCCATTAATCTGTTTCAGGAACGTATAGAACTGGTTGACCTGATGATGTTTTGCCGGCAAATGTACACCTTGCTCAAAGCGGGCATCCCTATCATGAGCGCCCTGAATGTTCAGCAGGCATCGACTAGAAACAAGGCGTTTGTCAAGGTGATTGCCGAGATTCGCGCGAGTCTTGATAGCGGTCATGAATTATCCGCCGCGCTCAACCAGCACCCGAAAGTATTTAACAGTTTTTATATCAGCATGATACGCGTCGGCGAAACCACCGGTATGCTGGACAAGGTATTTCTGCGCCTGGTCGATTACCTGGAGTTTGAAAAATTCATGCGCGAGCAGATAAAATCGGCGCTGCGCTATCCTACATTTGTCATGATTGCGATGATCGTGGCGATTATTGTCATGAGCGTGTTTGTTATCCCGGTATTTGCTAAAGTGTTTGCAAATTTGGGATCGGAATTACCTTTAATGACCCGCATTTTATTGGATTTTTCTAATTTTATGGTGGCCTCGTGGTCTTATTTACTGATAGGCGCCGTAGGGATTGCAGTGTTTTTTCGCTCTCACATCGCAACGGGCAAAGGTAAATATCAATGGGACAGCTTTAAATTAAAAATTCCTATTGCCGGTGTAATTATTCACAAGGCAAGCATGGCGCGCTTTGCCAGGAGTTTTGCGCTGTCCAGTAAAAGTGGCGTACCGATTATGAGTACATTAAGCCTGGTGGCGCAAACCGTCGATAACGACTTTATCGCAGACAAAGTGGAACAGATGCGTTTTGGTGTCGAGCGCGGCGAAACCATTTTGCGTACAGCGACTAATGCCGGTATTTTTAATCCCCTGGTGCTTCAGATGATTGCTGTAGGTGAAGAATCGGGCGCATTGGATGACTTGATGGAAGAAATTGCCGACATGTATCAGCGTGATGTTGAATATGAAATCAAAACATTGGGGTCCAAAGTAGAACCGATTATGATCGTATTTTTGGGGGTGCTTGTGCTTATTCTGGCCCTGGGTATTTTTCTGCCGATATGGGATCTTGGCCAAGCGGCGATGCATAAAACCTAAGTATGAAACCGAAATCCATAATATTACAATCCGGTGCAAGCCTTTTCGTTTTTGTAATTTACATCTGCATTGTCTCCATCTTGATGTCTGTTTTGCTGTCTACTCTTAATCGCGTACAAAGCCAAGCCGAGTCGGTAGCAATGGAAGCCGACCTGAGCAACATGCGTTGGGAATTACGCGAGCTGTGGGCTCACCGTAATGCGACCGGGCAATCGTTTGCCGCCAGCGAAATAGAAAACACCAATCCGCTACGATTGTTGAGCGGGCGTCCGAACAATTATAGCGGCGAGTCCCCGGAAACACCGCCGGGCGCTCAATCTATCTGGTATTTCGATACTAAAGCCAAGCGCCTGGTGTATGTTTTTAGCGATGGCCGCCAAGCACGCTACCGATTGACAAGCACCGCAAAGCTTAACCGGGCTTCACTGGGAGCGATGGGTGGGATAGATTTGGTGCTTGATTAGACGCCGACTGGATCGCCTGTCATCGCGGCCAACATCTGAAACCTTAATAAAGCCGCTTAACTGAAGCCCCAATCAGAATAAAAATAAAACTATATGGCCTGTTCAGCAAGTAGTAAAATCCCCGAGTCATACTCCGCAAGAGCAACTAAAAATGCAAAAATCAAAAGGCTTCACCCTGGTTGAGTTGATCGTCGTTATCGTCATTTTGGCCATATTGGCGGCAGTGGCGTTGCCGCGCATGACCAATTTGCAACTTGATGCCCGTATTGCCAAGCTTAATGCGGCGCGCGGCAGCGTTGCAGCAACTGCGGCGATGGTTCATGCCACCTTGTTTGCCCGCAATGGCAGAGCCGACACGGCGCCTTGCCCGGCCGGCGGCGGCACAGCCAATAACTCTACGGGGGCGACAGGCACCCTGTGTACTGAAGCCGGCATTATTAACCTGGTTAACGGTTACCCCGCCGTTACCGGAATCGGCACACCGGGGATACTGACCGCCGCAGGCCTAACCACCGTATTTAATCCAAACCAGACCGAATTGCAGGCGGAGGGTTATGACTATACCGCGTCAGGGTCGACGGCTATTTTCCAGGTTCGCGGCGGCAGTTCTCAAAACAATTGCTCATTCACCTACACCGAGCCCGTCGCCAATGCCGCTCCCATTATCAGCATTATTACCACGACAGGCTGTTAGCTTTACTTCTCTCGCGGCAATTGCCGAAAAAGTTGGGGTGAGGGAATTTTCAAGCCGAATTTATACTTAAATATCATGGACATATTGAATCAAATTCTGCTGCAATCTTCGCTGATGTTTTTTTGGGGCGGCAGTATCGTGGGAATTCTGGTGGGGGCGGCAATGTTGCTCAAGCCTGAACAGTTGATGCGTTTGAATCAACAGGTTTCCCGCTGGGTCTGCACTGAAAAAATCGCCGCGCAGCTTGATTGTCGGCGACGGATAGAGCCTTTTGTCTACCGGCATCATCGTTTGATCGGAGCTGCTATACTGATCGGGGCAGTGTTTGTGTTGCACACTTTTCTGTTTCGCTACAACCTCAGAGTCATTTCAACCTTGATACCGGAGAATTACTGGTGGTTGTCGGACGCCCTGGTTACAATGCTGCTGATTGGTGGCGTACTGGCGGCGCTGGTTGGCGGCATCGTGCTGACCAAACCCAGTCTGCTGCGCGATATTGAGACATCGGCCAATCGCTGGATTTGCACCGAACATGTGTCGTCATGGATTAACAGCAAACATCATTTTATCGAACGGTTTTTCTTCCGCTACCACCGGTTTTTCGGCGCATTGATCATGACCGCCAGTCTATATGTTCTTGTCGCGCTCAGGTATTATTTATCTTATGGGGCAGGGGGTTGGGGAAATTTGTAAATTTTTATTTATTACATTATGCTAATCGAAGGGCTGCGGCTCTAACACTATTAGGCCGCGGCCTTAACTTTATTAATAAAGAGATAATTATGAACACACAATTTAGAAAAGCTCAATCCGGTTTTACTTTAATCGAACTCGTTGTCGTTATTGTAATTTTGGGTATTCTGGCGGCGACAGCGTTGCCGAAATTGCAGTCTCTGGATACAGATGCCAAGTCTGCTGTATTGGATGGGGCGATTGCCGCAATTCAATCGGCGGCTGCAATTTCTTATGCCAAACAAAAAGCCGCCAACACATTCGCAAGTATACAAGCACAAGTCATTTTGCCTACAGGCGTAGCCATTACAAATGCAGCATGTGCCGGAGAAGTAACTTATACCAGCGGTGGTATAGCTAAATCTTTTAGTCTGGATGGTTCTGTTTGTAACTAAACTGTCTTGACATTCGTTCCAATTTTAAAAAGGGCGTTCGCGCCCTTTTTTGTCTTTACCGCATTGCTCTGCCTATTGCAGGCATCCCGTGAGCTCGCGTTTTTTTTCTGGTGGCTGGGCTTATGCTTATTGATTGCATTGGCCTGGCTTCAACAAGAGCGGTCCTTTTCTCTGTCATGGGTTAGCGCCGCATTAATCGGGTTTTGCCTGTTGCTGCTTACTAATGCGCTGTATCTCAATCCCATCTACCATGCCGAAGGCATTTATTTCCCAGCAACGCTGTTGCTTGGTTTTCTGGCCGCTTCGTACCACCCTATCTGGCTGACGCAAACAGGCTTTAAGATATTTTGTGCGCTTATTGCCCTGATTGCAATTTGGGCGCTGGTGCAATGGCTGACCGGTTGGGGCTTTCTTGAGGAAAAAAGCGCACGCGCCCTGACGCTGTTTGCAACCCCTAATACCCTGGCGACGGCGCTGAATCTGGGTTTGATGCCTGTGCTTGGCTTTTACCTTTTGGGACGCGGCGGACGGGGTGTGTACGGGTTGACGCTGCTGCTGTTTGCGGCGCTGCTGGCAAGCCAAAGCCGCGGCGGCTACTTAGGTTTACTGTCAGGCATTTTGTTTTTTGTAACCTTTGTCGGGCAAGCTTCAGTAGTTGCGCAGTGGCGGCGCTACCGCGAGGTAGCGGTCGGATTTCTCGCTGTGTTGGCTTTTTTTAAATTTTATGCTTGGCTGGGGCTGGCCAGCTGGAGCATGGATCCGGTTTTTGCCACGCTCAGTCATGGCGATTCCTCATACCGTTGGGAAATATACCAGCTCACTTGGCAGGGATTGCCCGAACATTTGTGGTTGGGGATCGGTTATTTTAACTTTGGCTATTATTTTGAAGCTAATAAAGTGCCGCCATTCCTCGATGGACGCACGTTTTTCGTGCACAACGATTACCTGCAATTTGCGTTGGAAACCGGCCTGTTGGGCTTAAGTTTGTTTCTGTTGCTGATTGTTGCGGTGTATGGGCAGTTGTTCAAATTCCGTCAGCAGGCAATAGCCAAGCAGCGCTTGCCGCTTATTCTGGCTGCAACGGCCATTACCTCCATGCTGGTTCATGCGTTGGTGGACTACCCTTTTTATATTCCGGTGTTGCTGGCTGTTTTTGGCGCTTATCTGGGCATTATTAACCAGCAACTCATCGACATGGGCGCAACGCATTGGCAGTTGCCGAAAATATCGGCACAACATTTTTTAGGCTTGCGTACCTGTTTTATCGGCAACGTGTTGGTGATTACCCTGATGGTATGGTTGGGATTGCCGGCTTTTGCCTCGGCTTCCGCCGATTTTGGTTTGTATCGACTGCTGCACGGCGACGCGCAGAACGGTTTGTATTGGCATGGCGTTGCGCGGGTTTTGCAGCCGCGTGAAGCCGGATATTACTGGCGGGAGGGCGTCATTTTGCGGGATCTTGGCGTTACCCAGGCCAGGCCAGAGCTGCTGGAAAAAAGTAACGCTGTTTTTAGCCAAGGACTTGAAGCTAACCCTTTTGAAGTCAATAATTTGCTGGAGAAAATCGCCCTGCATCGCAAGTACAGAACCATGCTTAAACAACCGGCTTCATATCAGGACATCATGGCCTGGATCAATTATGTCAAAAGCAGGCAACCGTATTCGGATCCTGCTCAAATGGAATACGTGCGTTGCCTGGATTTTGTAGGGGAGCGGGCCAAAGCGATCGAGCAAGCCAAGATACTGATGGCTAGACGGCCACAATCCAAACCGGTACAAAAACTGTTTGAATCGGTGTCGCATGAGTAAGCGGTGCAACGGATTTTCGCTGATAGAATTGATCGTGATCATAGTTATCATGGGCATACTGACAGCCTACGCCGCAGCCCGGATTAATTTTGCAAGTCATGATGCCGCCGGTTGCGCTGAGACCGTTAAAGCCTCGATCAGACTGGCTCAGAAGCTGGCGATTGCCCAGCGGGTTCCTACAACGGTCAGTGTGAGCAGGGCTTGCCAAGTGATTGTGGGGGGGGAAATCTATCCGGCCTTGACCGGCGTTACCGTAACTTATTCCGGCGGCGTGGCTAATCCCGGCGGCGTAGCCGCTCCCGGCAACGTGACCTTCAACGGCTTGGGGCAGCCGTTTGTGGACGTAGCAACGCAGATGACTACGGCCAGGATTTTTACCATATCCGGCGGCGACTTGACCCGGTATATCTGCCTGGAAGCCGAAACAGGGTATGTGCATGAGGGGACTGCAAACTGTGGTTAACCGTCAAAGAGGCATAACGCTGATAGAGTTGATTATATTCATGGTCGTTGTCGGCGTGGCGATGGCGGGAGTTATTTCTGCGATCAATTTTAACGTGCGGCATTCTTCTGACCCGGCGGTAAAGAAACAGGTGCTGGCGATTGCCGAGTCGTTGCTGGAAGAAATTATGCTTCAAAACTTCAGCGATCCGAATGGAGGCGTGAATGTGGTCGAAGCGAGTCGCGATCTGTACGACGACATCGGTGATTACAATGGCTATTGCATGGCGACGCCGGGTTGCGCTGTAGCGAGCGTTAGCGACATTACCGGCGCGGTAATTCCTAACTTGAATGGATACACAGCCAGTGTGACCGTCGTTGCCGGCGATTTGGGTCCTGCAGGCGGTCTCATTACATCCGCCAGCGGCGCGGCGATGCATATTACCGTTACCGTCACCGGCCCCCTCAACACAACCGTGTTGCTGGAGGGCTACCGTACCAATTACGGGATATGACGATGTTGAGAGCTCCAAAATACATGAACGGATTCACCCTGATTGAAGCCGTCATGGTGATAGTGATTACCGGAATACTTGCCGCATTGGCAACCAGCTTTGTTGCGCCCTTGAAAGGCTATTTTGATACGGTCGCGCGCGCCGACCTTTCCGATGTAGCGGATACCGCATTGCGGCGCATGGCGCGGGATGTGCGGCTGGCGTTGCCGAATAGCGTCCGGGTGAGCGGCAGCTATCTTGAGCTTTTGCAGACCACGACAGGGGGGCGCTATCGTGCGAATCCAGCGGGCGGCACCGCCAGCTGCGGCGCTGCCGGAGATCAGCTCTCGTTTTCCGTTGCCGATACCTGTTTCGAGGTGATCGGTACACTCCCTACGCCTCCCGGTGCCCCTGTAGCGGGAGAAGAGCTCGTGGTCTACAATACCAGCAATACCAATCTTATCGGCGCATATGCAGGGGATAACGTGGCGGCTATTGCCGCCAATTCGACAACGGGAAAGATTTTGTTTAATTCCCATACGTTTCTGTCCGGGTCGCCCGCCTACCGTTTTCAAATCATTTCAGGGCCGGTAACATTTGCCTGTGTCGGAACCACCTTGTGGCGTTATTCCGGCTATGCCAGACAGGCGGTGCAGCCAACCGATATAGCCGGCGCTCCTCTCAGTGCCGCAACCAGTATCGCCAGATTAGCAACCGGCGTAAATTGCGCCGCAAGTAGTTTCGCTTATAACCCCGGATCAACCCAACGCTCCGGTCTGGTTGTGATGAGTCTTACCGTATCAAATAGTACCGATAGCGTGACTTTACTGCATCAGGTTCATGTCCAGAATCTCCCGTAATATGGAACAGCGCGGATTCAGCCTGATCATGGCGATTTTCCTGATCGTGGTATTGGGCGGCATCGCCGTGTTTATTGGGCGGGTGTCTACCATGCAATATCACAGCAGCGCGTTGGATGAAGAAGGCTCGATGGCCTATCAGGCGGCCCGTGCAGGGATTGAGTGGGGAATTTATCGAGCTATTATTATTGATGATCGTCTTGGCTCCGGCTGCGCCAATTCCACTTCATTTGTCCTGCCATTGACAGTGCCGGCTACACTTGCGCCAGCGACTCCCCAGCATACAGTCAACTACACTGTGACAGTGACATGCGCCTCGACGGCAGCAACTGAAGGGCCAACTCCAAACAATGTCACGGTGTACCAAATTACGTCCACGGCGATAAACGCCGGCGTAGGGGACTTCTATGTTGAACGCCGATTAACCGCAACCGCATCAAAATGATTTTAGTCAGCCGTAGCCGGGCAGGGCGGCTTGCAAATTAGAACTTAGATTTTGTAATAGTGACGTTTCGATGATGGCACGATGCAATATAATCGACGAAGACGGAACAACCAAGAGAGTAAAAAATGCATACCATGATGGTTTGGAAAAACAGCTTCTGGTTTAGTTTGTTCTGTTTGCTGCAAATAACTGTAGGGCTGTCTCGCGACAGCAAACCGCCACACACGCACAACGCCGATGATAGCTCGCCGCGATTTCTCTTGTGCGGCAGAGCGGATCGCAAAAAACGCGCAGCATTACCGGTTTGGATGGCAGTCTTCGCTATGGGTGCGCTGTTCTTATGTGGACAAGCTCATGCGGCTCTTTCGATCAATTCGGTTACGCTAGACGGCGGGAGTACCACCACGGTTGCGCCCGGTGCAACCATAACGGTTGTGGTAAACAATAGCGGGACTAGCAACTGGGGTTCAACCGGGTGGTTTATCGGCACCTCACTCGGAACCTGGAACTGCAATACCGGGCCAAGTCCCAGTATTTCAGGCAATAATAGAACCTATACCTTCACCATTACTGCACCGACTACTGTAGGCACCTATAACGCTTACTTCAAAACATCCAGCAGCAGCAGCAGTTGCGGCAGCACCGTAAGCCCCACTTACACTTTGAGCGGTAGCGTGATTGTTGTCGCCACGGCACCCACAGCCACCACCAATGCGGCCACTGCTTTGACCACCACGGGAGCGACACTGAACGGCACAGTCAGCAGCAACGGCGCGGGCACCACAGTAACTTTCGATTACGGACTGACTGCGGCTTACGGCAGTTCAGCCACTGCCGCGCAAAGTCCCTTAGTTGCCGGAGCAAGCGGGTCGGCGGTTTCCGCCGCAGTGACCGGTCTGACCTGTAATACGTCTTATCATTATCGGGTAAATGGTGCGAATTCCGTTGGTACGACCAATGGCAATGACCTCACTTTTACTACCGCGGCCTGTCCGCCCCCCGCCACTGTAACTGTGGCGACAAACGGTAGTGCGATTGCTTCCAACACTGCACCGGGTTGTTACGCAGCCGGAACCTGGACTGCGTTGACCGGTCCGGCCATTGCGGAGACGACTGCGGGCGATATTGGTTTAGGGGATATTGTTTTGACCGCACCGAGCGGATTTGAATTTAATACGGCGGCTAACGTCACTATCTTGCTGACGGGCAATAATACCTCTTTCAGAAACATCAATCATGTTGCGACCGGGACATCAATGGCCGTCTCCTCTATCACGGCTACGGCGATTACGTTTACCGTCACGGCGGTCAGCACGAGGACGAACACGCTCACTTGGCAGGGTATTCAGGTGCGACCAACCGTATCCGTCCCTCAGGCTAGCGGCAACATCACCCATACCGGAACGTCCTCCATTACCGGCGTGACAACTTCGACGAATTTCGGAACCCTGACTGAGGTGGCCTCTACGCCTGTCTGTAATCCGAGCACCACCATCGCCGATGGTACCAATCCCGCGAACAGCACCATCGGTCCGGGGGCGGCGATCACCGATCTCGATGCCTTTACCTTGAAAACCGATGCAGGGACAGATACGGTCACAGCTGTGACCGTGACTCTCGGTCCTACAGGCGCTTTCAATAATATCGCGCAAGTCGACATTACCGATAACAGCAATCTTGCCCGCTGTACGGCGGTGACCAATCCCGCAAGCAATACGATTTCATTTAACACGTGTAGCTCAAACGGCGGCATTCCCGTCACGACCGCTGTGACGACGTACAAAGTGCGCATTACACCGAAGACACATGCCGCCATGCCTCCGCCTCCCGGCGCCAGTTATGCGACAACAGGCACGGTGACGTCGTTCGCGAGCACGAAC
>JALNYY010000234.1 GCA_023229605.1 Methylobacter sp. | reverse complement strand
GACCGTGTTTTACCGGATTGTAATGAATGTAATCGAAATGGCGTTGGTAATCGGTGTCGTCCCTGATCAGATGCTCCCAATACCGGCGCTGCCATATACCTCTTTCGTTTTTGCGTTGTCGACTGGCTGAAACACGCTCTCCCGAAACAATGTACCGGGAAAAATGCGCTTTGATCAACCGCCAGCGTAACGAAAAATCATCATCGCCTTCGGGCAATCGCCATAAACAATGTAAATGCTCCGGCAACACCACAATCGCCTCGATCACAAAGGGGTGGCGTTGTTGCGTGTACCTGAAAGCTTGGCGTAGCGTATCGATATTGCGGAGCAATAAATCATTTTGCCCGCGTTCGGCAAGATTAACGGTGAAAAAATAAATACCGCCTTGCAGACGGCTGCGGATATAGGTTCGCATGCAACCGGGTTGATCGGGTTAGCGTAGCGTAACCCGACCTTGACTGTATTAGCTATCGGACGCTAGCCTTGGCGCCGGCTTCGGTATCGATCGTGCCGGTCATGCGGTTTAGCAAGTTGGTCTGTTGTGATTTTCTATCGGCTTGGGTTAATTCGATCATACCTTTAAGATCCGAAAAACGGTTCTCAGCTTCTTTTAGGAGTTCTGTTGCTTTAACCGAATCGCCCTCTTGTACAGCTGCTCGAGCTTTTTTCAAATAATCATTAGCGCGGTTACGATTACGGTCAAGCTTATCATTCGCGTTGATTTCTTTACTTAACTTTAACGCCTCTTTGATATCGTTTATAACGACATCTGCACCAGCATTGTCATTGATAGCTATCAATGCCTTAGTAACCTGACCTACAGTAGCATCAATTCCTTCAGCTGGAGTCATTTTGTTATACATACATGCCATACCCAAACAGATGTCAGCAGTAGCCGGAAAAGATCCTAAAGAAAGTGCCAATGTAGTCGCTATGGCAGCGCTTTTTAATAATTTCATGTGATGGAATCCTTGTTATAGTTATTTTTATTAGGCTTGCAACTGCTTAGATATTAAGCATATTTAATTAGTTACATGGTCAATGTGAACTTTATCATAGCACTTGTCAATGTAAACCTGAGGGGTAGGCGGGGCAATCGCGCTAGTAATTCGCCATGATTGGGACGACCTAATCTGATCCCCGCTTGGACTTTTCCAGAATGGATATTTTTTGTCCGACAGTATTGGACATTATGTGCTGATTGGGGGGCTCGGCAAATGCTCCGCGTTGTTGGTCACGGAGTTTGGAAAAGCAGCCTCGCTTTTGCAGGCAAACCCGGAGTTAGGTATTCCGGTATATGCCGCTTTGTTTTTGCGTTTAACATTGTGTATCGTCATTTCTCGACAATGGCAATCGCGCATCAGAAACGCCGCCTCGGCTATTGGCGTCGGCGAAAATAATAAACTATCAATATGGCGCAATAGGCGATAGCCGTATGGATGCGATTTTATTTAACGATGGTTTACGCGGAGTATTTATCTCCTCCTCTTTGATTTCGCCAATTACATTTTTAATCGCCGATGGGTAACTGTACAATATTATCAATTGATATAAACGAACGGAGAAGTCATGAAAAAACTTAATATCATACTGATACCAGCAATTATTGCATTACTGGCAGGATGCTCAAGTGCGCCAACATTAGGAGAGCAAATGGTTGATCGCGGTAAAAAACTGGTTAACGAAGGCAATACACAATTGGAACAAGGCGCAATAATGGTTGAGCAAGGTAAAGCCAAAGTCGAGCGAGGAAACCGGATGATTGAAGACGGCAAGCAGGTTGACGCAAAATAATCCCTCTTTACCGTAATGCGGCAGGCTGGAATAGGCGTCTGCGATAAAGCCGCATTGCAGCCTGCCGTTCGCTACGAAAACGCCGTGGATGCTGCTCCCCACGTATCGGCACGCCTTGATGGAGGGGGAAAATGCTGCAAAATTGATTCGCATACCGCATTGCTTTTCTGAAAAATTCATATAATTACCCCGAGTTTTTAAGTCGGCAAGGCTAAAAACGGTGCCGATATGTCACGCCAACGGCGCAAGGATGCTATTAATACCATAAGGGATGGTTTGTTCAATTCATTATGAGTTGTCTGGTCTTCTTACTAAAGCGTTTTTCGCAGAGAGCCGACACAATCCAGTTTCATCCATTTTAAGGGGTGCTTCCAGCGCTTGCGACAGTAGGGCTGCCAGGTTTTTCAGTTGCTGAACCGTTTCAATCGATACCCGAATCCTAGGTTTTCGTCCAGACAACGCAGCTTTTCTCCGCTGCAAACAAAAACCGATTTTCTCCCAATACAACACTTTGAGCGCGGTTAAGGATATTGGCCAAGCCATCGAGGGTGTAAGAATATCCGTGTAAACCGCCGTTAAAAAATCTCTGGAAACCGATCCTCGTAGAGAATCATAAACTGATTCAGCGCGGGCTTCCAATCACGGATCGGCATTGACCATTTTTTAGCAGCCTGCTCAATAGCTAAATAGACGACCTTCATGGCCGATTGATCCGTAGGGAACAGCTTGCGGCGCTCTATGGCTTTACGAATCACACTATTCAACGATTCAATGGCATTGGTCGTGTAGATGACTTTGCGAATCTCATCCGGATAGTCGAAGAAGGCGATCAAGTTAAGCCAATGCCTGCGCCAGGATGCACTGATACTGGGATACTGTTTATCCCATTGCTGGGCAAAGGCTTCCAGTTCCTGCTCTGCTTCGGTCACGGTAATCGACTGGTAAATGGCCTTGAGCCCAGCCGCGACAGCTTTACGATCCTTCCAACTCACGAACGCCAAGGAGTGACGCATCATATGGACGATGCACAGTTGCACCTGAGTTTTCGGGAATACCGTCGCAATAGCTTCCGGAAATCCACTCAAGCCATCGACACAAGCGATAAACACGTCTTTAACACCGCGATTTTTTAATTCGGTTAACACCGACAACCAGAACTTGGCGCCCTCGTTTTCAGACATCCACAACCCCAGTAACTCTTTATGGCCGTGAATGTTGACACCCAGCGCCACATAGACCGCTTTGTTGATGACCCGCTTATCCTGGCGGATTTTGACGACAATGCAATCCAGGTACAGAATCGGATACACGGCGTCCAGGGGGCGTGTCTGCCATTCGACCACCTTGTCCAGCACCGCATCGGTCACCTGGGAAACCAGAGTGGGCGAAATGTCGGCGCCGTAGAGTTCGGCAAACGTTTCGACGATGTCCCGTGTCGTCATTCCCTTGGCATAGAGCAGTAAAATTTGATCATCGAACTTCGTTAGCCGCGTTTGATTTTTCGCCACAAACACGGGCTCGAAGCTGCCGTTGCGGTCACGTGGCGTTTCAATCTCTATCGCTCCATGGTCGCCTTTGAGGGTTTTACGGTTGTAGCCGTTGCGGCTGTTGCCGGTGTTATAGCCGTCCGGCGAATGTTTCTGGTAGCCTATATGACTATCCATCTCGGCATTCAGCGAAGCTTCTACGGTAATCTTCAATAGCTCTCGACTCAGCTTGGCCAAATCACTGGGGGACTTCAAGCCGCGCCCTAATTCTTGCATGGCTAAAATCAATTTAGGGTCTTTAATCAGGTTGCTCATTTTCTCTCCTTAGGTCGCCGTATTGTACGGCTTTGAAAATAAGCGGTTACACAGATTTATTTACACCCTCAAGCCATCATCGACGATATTTAATATTCACCGTATAAACTGGGCAAAAGACGTTATGAGCAACATAAGATAGTTATGTCGCTAAATATAATCATTAGCTGAATTATCGTGCAACGCCGAAAGCACAATGACACCGTAGAAACGGGCCGCGTCCGCGTCATTGGGGCAGCTGTAACCTTATCATCGCGGGCATGGCCCGCTCCTACAATACTTAAATATAACGGCATTGCCAGTAAGGGTTTTATAAGATATTGTTTTATTAAAGCGACCTATAGTGACAAGGATAAATGCTGAAAGCGGCAAAAAGCCGGCGCAGCCTTTACACTTTGAGGCGA
>JALNYY010000233.1:3442-4010 GCA_023229605.1 Methylobacter sp. | reverse complement strand
ACTCCAGCAAGTTGTGCGTCGTGACGGACGGAGGACGAAGGCGTTAATTGCCAGGTCTTTCTTCGTTGCTAAAATCGAATGGATCCATTTTAGCTTTCGCGAAAAATCCTGGCGCGCTGATTAAATGGAAACTATTTTATGTATCTGAATAGCGGAAGGGCGCTTCTTAACGACGTTGCTGTAAACTCTAATATTGGAACAGGAATGGTATAAATAGATTAGGTTGGCGCAAAGTGTGATATGTAAAAAAGTCGATTTTATGCTTTTGAAATCGGCATCAGGATAGTTAAAGATTTATGAATTTGCGAATCGAACCATGACCAAATGCTATGATATGAAAAAAGTCGCCATCCTCCAATCCAATTACATTCCCTGGAAAGGGTACTTTGACATGATCGCCGCTGTGGATGAGTTTATTTTGTACGACGACATGCAGTACACACGGCGCGATTGGCGCAATCGTAACCAGATCAAGACGCCGCAGGGTGCTCAGTGGTTAACGGTTCCGGTGCAAGTTAAGGGGAAGTATCATCAAAAAATCCGGGTTACCGAAATTGACGGCTCTGAC
>JALNYY010000233.1:0-3432 GCA_023229605.1 Methylobacter sp. | reverse complement strand
AACACCACACTTTGCCGAAATAGCTACATGGCTTGAGCCGCTCTACATCGCCGAGTCTTGCACTCATATCTCGCAACTGAATCGTATCTTTATTGAAGCCGTCTGCCATTACTTGAGCATCAAGACAGTTATTAGCAATTCATGGGACTATGCTCTATGTGATGGCAAAACGGAGCGACTGGCTGATCTTTGTGCTCAGGCTGGCGGTACGGAATACATCTCAGGTCCTGCAGCTAGAGATTACGTCGAAGAAACCATATTTACTGACATGGGTATCAAGTTGACTTGGTTTGATTACGCAGGCTATCCAGAATACCCGCAATTCTGGGGCGATTTCACTCATGGTGTTACTATTCTTGATTTGCTGTTCAACTGCGGTAAAAACGCACACCTCTACATGAGGTATGTTACTCCATGAAGCTTTCCATTGTTGCAACACTCTACCAATCTGCGCCGTACATCACCGAATTCCATCAGAGGGCGAGTAATGTTGCAAAGCAGCTGGTGGGGGATAATTACGAAATCGTCCTGGTAAACGATGGTTCGCCTGACAATAGTCTCGGCATTACCGTGCAACTCACCGAGAGAGACAGCCATATCGTCGTGGTCGATCTCTCCCGTAACTTTGGGCATCACAAAGCCATGATGACTGGGCTCGCTCATGCTCAGGGTGATCGGGTATTTTTGCTCGACAGCGATTTGGAAGAAGAGCCGGAATGGCTACTTAGCTTTACCAAACAAATGGATGATGAAGCTAGCGATGTTGTCTATGGCATTCAATCCAAGCGTAAAGGTGGGCTCTTAGAGAAAATTACGGGCCGTTTTTTTTATCGAATATTTCGACTGCTTACCGGATTGGCGCAACCTAACAACATTGTCACGGCCAGGCTTATGTCGCGGCGATATGTTGACGCGCTGCTTTTACATCAAGAGCGTGAACTTAATATTGGCGGCCTTTGGATCATTACCGGATTTAAACAATGCTCTCAAATTATCCAGAAGCACTCCACCAGCCCTACAACCTACTCGCTCTCTCAAAAGTTCAGGCATCTTGTTAATGCAGTGACTTCTTTTAGTAGTCTACCGTTGGTGTTTACATTTTACTCGGGGTTGTTTATCTCAATTACCGCATTAGGCTATATTGTTTATCTCACCATTAGGTATCTTTTCATTGCATCGCTACCCGATGGCTATACGTCAATTATTGCCTCGATATGGCTTTTCTCCGGGCTGATAATTTTCTTCATTGGTGTGCAAGGCATTTATATTTCCAAAGTATTTTCCGAGGTCAAGCAACGGCCATATACGGTAGTTCGTCAGGTTTATAAGCACTTTCAAGAACAGGAGCCTCCCAAATGACAACTAACAATAATATTCCATCGGCATCCTACGGTATTCTCCAGCAGAATCTGTGCGAATCTACTCTTGATGAAGTGGCGGAACAGATCAGAAGCCTTGGGTATGCTATTCTGGATTCAGGTTATACGGCGCCCGAGCTTCAAAGTATTTCGGAGAAATTCGAACGCACTCGGGAACGCTACATTGAAATATATGGTGAAGCCAAACTCAAGAATCTTAACGAGTTCCACACCATTCGCTCGCCACTTACGCATGGAGGGGACGCATTTCTGAGGCTCGCTTTAAACGAAAATTTACTTTCCTTACTGAAGAAGTTGATTCAGGGTGAGTTTATTCTGAACCAACAGAATGGTGTGATTAATCCGCCACAGGAAACGTATAATCAGGGCGCCTGGCACAGGGACCTTCCCTATCAGCATTTCGTATCTACTAAACCGATTGCAATAAATGCCCTGTTTTGTGTTGATGATTTCACCTTTGAAAATGGAGCCACATTTGTGCTTCCCGCATCCCATAAGTCTGAAGCTTTCCCTTCCGAAAATTATGTTAAAAAGAATGCGCTCCAGGTTGAAGCGAAAGCTGGCTCTTTTATCGTGCTTGACTGTATGATATTTCATGCCGGGGGCTTCAATAAAACGGATTTAGAGCGTCGCGCGGTAAATCATCTTTATAATATCCCTTATTTCAAACAACAGATTAACATTCCAATGAATATGGACAATGTCAAACTGTCAGATGAAGCCAAAAATATATTGGGATTTACTTATGCCGAGCCAACCTCGATTTCGGGCTATTTCTCGAAACGAACAAGTAAGGAATACTGATGCTCGAGCAACAATAAGACTGGGCTTTTGATCAAAGTTGATGTTTTTGCAAACCAAAATATTTTAGGAATGTTTATTAATGTTTAAAAATCCATATTGTTGTCCAGTTTCCAAAGAAAGTTTACGTGCGGTGGACTCCGGTTTAATTGGAGTTCATGGCGTACATTATCCTTTTCTAAAAGCAGAGATCACTAACAAAATACCAGTTTTTATTGACGAAAAAATGCTTTCAGGGGGGGATAAAATTTCCCAGGCAATGTACAAAAAAGATGATGCTGAATCGGCATATGAAAATTTTTTGACTTGGCTTTTTGAAACATTTAAGCAAGATGAAATCTCATTTAGAAATTCACTCGTTGAAAAATTGAATTTGAAGGCTGGTGATCGTGTGCTTGTAACCGGGTGCGGCCTGGGTGATGACGTAAAGTGTATCTTGCCGAAGATTGGTTCAACAGGAGAACTTTTTGCACAGGATATTTCAGACTTAATGATTGTGGCTACTGCTCGAAGATTATCCGGTGTAGGCGGTCTGCAGGCTGATATTAATAATCTTTACCTTAGTGTTTCAAATGCATCAATGCTCCCCCATCCAGATTCGTATTTTGATGCTGCATATCATTTTGGGGGGATAAATTTATTTTCCGATATTAAGTCTGCAATTCATGAAATGGCACGCGTCGTCAAAATAGGTGGGAAAGTGGTAATTGGCGATGAAGGCGTTGCTCCATGGCTTAAAGAAAATGAGTATGGAAAAATAGCTATTTGCAATAATAAACTTTGGGCGTCGGAACCTCCGCTTTCATTGTTACCTGAAACCGCCTCGAATGTCCATTTGACGTGGATGTTGGGAAATTGTTTTTATGTTATTGATTTTGAAGTTTCCAATTCAGTGCCTTTAATGGATATTGATGTACCACATAAAGGAGTTCGCGGGGGTAATATGCGTAAGAGATATTTTGGTCAGCTAGAGGGAATAGATCCTGAACTTAAAGAAAAAGTCGGATTGGCTGCATCAACTGCTGGAATGAGTGCTAGCGGATGGACAGAGCAAGTAATTTCAAAAGCGTTAGTGGATAGCGGATTGATTAAGAAGTAATTAGCATCTAAGAAAAAGCAATGCCCTATACCATCGTAAGGTAGATTTATGCAAAAAAACAAAACTGACCTCTTGACTGAAGTTGCTGGCTACTACACAACCAAGTTGGCTCAGTATGGAGAAACCCCTCAAGGCGTTGATTGGAATGGCGAA
>JALNYY010000232.1 GCA_023229605.1 Methylobacter sp. | reverse complement strand
CAGCGTCACCCCGGCGGAAATCGCCGAACACGGCCACGTCCTCACGCCCGGTCGCTATGTCGGCGCAGAAGCCGTTGAAGACGATGACGAAGCTTTTGCCGACAAAATGCAAAAACTGACCGAAACGCTGGGCGAGCAAATGGCGAAAGGCGCAGAACTGGATCAATTGATACGCCAAAAGCTTGGAGGCTTGGGGTATGAGTTCTGAGTGGAAAAATTGTACTCTCGGTGATGTATTGACCTTACAGAGGGGCATGGATCTGCCAATCCAAGATCGAAAAAGTGGTCACGTACCTATTGTCGCCTCAAATGGAATAGTGGGTTATCACAATGTAGCTCCCGTCAAAGGTCCCGGTGTACTAATTGGGCGTAGTGGAAGTATAGGCGGCGGTCAATACATAAAAGAAGATTTTTGGCCTTTGAATACCACTCTATGGGTCAAGGATTTTAAAGGAAATAACCCGCGCTTTTGCTATTTTTTGCTACGTTCAATTGATTTCAGTAGTCTAAATGCTGGTAGCGGTGTGCCAACTTTGAATCGCAACCATCTTCACCCGATGTCTTTAGCATGCCCACCAATTGAAGAACAGTCTCGCATTTCCGAAATGCTTGGTAGCTTAGATGACCGCATTGCACTGTTACGCGAAACCAACGCCACCCTCGAAGCCATCGCCCAGGCCCTGTTTAAATCATGGTTCGTGGACTTCGATCCCGTGCGCGCCAAACAGCAAGGCCGCGAGCCGGAAGGCGCTGTACAGGGATGTACGAGTGCCGCTGAAGGCGGGATGCCGGTAGCGGCCCTGGATGCCGAAACCGCCGCGTTCTTCCCCGACAGCTTCGAAGAATCAGAACTGGGCTTGGTGCCGAGTGGATGGCAGGTTGGTAAGGTTGAGCAATTACTTGAACTTGCTTATGGTAAAGCGCTTAAGGCGTCAGATCGAATTGTAGGAGCTATACCTGTTTATGGTTCTGGCGGTGTTACGGGGTACCACAATGAAGCTCTGGTAAATACATCTTCAATCATAATCGGTCGAAAAGGTACAGTCGGTAGCCTCTATTGGGAAGATCGACCATTTTTCCCGATTGATACGGTGTTTTATGTAAAAACCAAAGAACCGCTGACATATTGTTTCTATCAATTGCAGCGACTGGGTTTGGAAGGAATGAACACAGATGGAGCGGTTCCTGGATTAAATCGAAACAATGTTTATCGCTTGCCTATAGTATTACCGTCGCATGAAGTATTAATGGCATTCGATGAAATTGTTTCGCCAGTACGCCAGAAAATATTTGCTAATTCAGAACAAGCCCAAACCCTAGCCGCCCTCCGCGACACCTTACTCCCCCGCCTGATCTCCGGCCAGCTCCGCCTGCCGGATACCGAGGCCATACTGGAGGATTCCTGAGATGCCAATACGGCATTTGGTCAGTAACTTGCTGACTAATTTCACATTTGGGCAGCAGGTTGCTGCCCAATCTATACATGTCACAGTCGATCTGTATAAAAATGCCGATTTTATATATATGTAACCGCGATGGAGACGTTCCCTATGACTTCGATGGATCAATTAAATCTCTGGCTAGCCGGTGCTCGTGAAGACGAACATTTGGAGTTCAAAGAAGCTAAGCAGCAATACGACACGACCAAACTGTTCCGCTATTGCGTGGCCTTGGCTAATGAGGGTGGCGGTCATCTGGTGTTGGGCGTCAGCGACAAGCCACCGCGCCGGGTTGTCGGCACGCAGGCGTTTCAAAATAGCGGCGAAATCAAGGCGCGGATTCTGAATGCGCTGCGGTTTCGGGTTGAGATTAGCGAATTGATCCATCCCGACGGTAGGGTGTTGGTATTTGAAATTCCTCCGCGCCCGGTCGGAACGCCGTTGCATCATGACGGCGCTTATCTTATGCGAGCCGGTGAAGAATTGGTGCCGATGAGTTCGGATCAATTGCGCCGGATTTTGGCGGAAGGCGAACCGGACTGGTTCGATCAGGCCGCCCGTATAGAAGCGTCAGCCGATGACGTGATCGCGCTTTTGGATACGCAATCGTTCTTTGAAATGATCGGCTTACCTTATCCGACTTCGCGGGATGGGGTGTTGGCGCGGTTGATGCTGGAACGTTTGATTACGGAACAATCTGGCGGTTGGCTAATCACTAATTTGGCGGGCATTCTGTTAGCAAAGCGACTGGATTCCTTCTCGCCCGAGTTGGCACGGAAGGCGCCGCGTGTGGTGATTTACGATGGAGTCAATAAACTGGTCACGCGCGAGGATAAACCTGGAGTTCGCGGTTATGCGGTCGGTTTTGAGAGTTTGATCGATTTTGTGCATTCCGCAGCACCGCAGAACCGTTTTGTTGAACAAGTTGTGCGCGAGGAAGTGAAGATGTTTCCACGCCAAGCGATACGCGAGCTGGTTGCCAATGCGCTGGTGCATCAGGATTTTCAAGCCTCGGGCGCATCTGTCATGATTGAAATGTATGCTGACAGACTGGAAGTATCAAACCCCGGCCTGCCGCCCATCAAGGTGGAACGCTTCATCGATGAGTACCGTTCACGGAATGAGCGATTGGCGGATTTAATGCGCCGATTGGGAGTTTGTGAAGAAAAAGGCAGTGGTATCGACAAGGTCGTCAGTGCTGCCGAGGTGTTTCAATTGCCAGCGCCTGATTTCCGCGTCAGCGAAACACGGACAACAGCAGTGCTTTTTGCCCATCAGGATTTTAGCGATATGAGTAAACCTGACCGGATACGCGCTTGTTACCAACATTGCTGTTTGCAGTATGTGAGCAATCAACGGATGTCCAACCAGAGTTTGCGAGAGCGCTTCAAACTACCCGAATCTAAAGCCGCGACTGTTTCATTGGTAATTGGAGCGACTAAAGACGCTGGATTAATCAAGGCCGACGAATCCGACAGCTTGTCTACCCGTTACGCCCGCTACTTGCCTTTCTGGGCATAAGGAGTGCTTTAATGCAAACCTCAAGTGTTGTTGTTTCATTAGAAAATAACATAATAAATCAATTATTTAAGTGCTTTAATGCAAAACTTTTGTTCATATTGAATCGACTCGACCGGCACGGAGCCTTGAAATGACCGAAGACCAACTGGAACAAGAAACGCTAAGCTGGCTGGCCGATGTCGGCTACGACTCAGCCTACGGACCAGACATTGCGGTGGACGGCAACACGCCTGAGCGCGGCAACTACGCTCAGGTGGTTTTGGTCGAACGTTTGCGCAATGCGATTAATCGACTCAACCCTCTGGTACCGCCGGTCGCCCGCGAAGATGCGTTGCAGCAGGTGTTGAATCTGGATACGCCTGTATTGCTGGCGGCCAATCGCCACTTTCACCGTTTGCTGGTCAACGGCGTGCCGGTGCAATATCAAAAAGATGGCGAAACCCGGGGCGATTTTGTGCGGCTGATCGACTGGGATAGCCCCTCATCCGGCCCTGCAGGCCACCTTCTCCCAGTGGGAGAAGGAAAAAATGAATGGCTGGCGGTCAATCAGTTTTCGATCAAAGGCCCGAAATATACCCGCCGCCCCGATATTATCCTGTTCGTCAACGGCTTGCCGTTGGTGTTGTTGGTGTTGTTGGAGTTGAAGAACCCCGCCGACCTGACTGCCGATGCTTGGAAGGCCTACGACCAGATCGATACTTACAAAGAGCAAATCCCGGATGTGTTCCAGTACAACGAAGTGCTGGTGATCTCGGACGGCAGCGAAGCGCTGATGGGTTCGCTTTCCGCCGACAAGGAGCGTTTTATGGCCTGGCGCACCATTGACGGCGTGGCGCTTGATCCGCTCGGCCAGTTCAATGAGCTGGAAACGCTGGTGCGCGGCGTGTTGGCACCGGAATATCTGCTGGATTTTTTGCGCTTTTTTGTACTGTTTGAAGATGACGGTACGCTGGTCAAGAAAATCGCCGGTTATCACCAGTTTCATGCGGTACGTTCGGCCATCACGCAGGTGATCGCTGCATCCCGCCCCGGCGGCAGTCAAAAGGGCGGCGTGGTCTGGCATACGCAA
>JALNYY010000061.1 GCA_023229605.1 Methylobacter sp. | reverse complement strand
AGCTGGTTGTCGTCAGTGAGCGGGACAAAGGTTCCACCTTTACCGTCAGGCTGTTGCTGCCCAATCTGGGCGGCGAACAGCAATACATTCAGGAAGAAGACATTAGCGGTTACCGGGGAAAACGCCTGAAAATCCTGATTGTCGATGATCAGCCGGATCATCGACAGCTGATACTATCAATTTTAGAACCCTTAGGTTTCGGCTTGATTGAGGCAGGCTGCGGCGAAGAATGCCTGGACAGAGTCGAAAAAGAAGCGCCGGACCTTATTCTGTTGGATTTATCGATGCCCGGACTGGATGGGGCCGCAGCGGCGCATCTGCTGCGCCAAAACGGCAATGCAACGCCGATTGTCGTATTAAGCGCCAACGCCTATCCGTCCGACCGGCTTAATGCGATTAATGCCGGTTGCAACGATTTTTTGGTTAAGCCCATACAAGTCAGCGAATTGCTCTACAAACTTAAACTGCACCTGGGTGTGGAGTGGATTTACCAGGAAGATGACGCGGAATTGCAATGCCCCGATGAGCCGCCTTCATTGGAGATTATTCAGGAGTTAACCGGCTATGTCCGAATCGGCGATTTGCTGGGACTTAATCAATATCTGACCGGATTCATTCAACATCATCCGGAATATACCTGTTTTGCGCAGCGGATCATGACCCTGGCCGGCGAATTTCATCTGGTTGAAATCAAGAAACTTTTACATATTGCCAGTGAGGAACTAACCGGCAATGACAAGTAAATTCTCTCCTGCCGGCGGAATCGCGATGATTATCGATGATACTCCCGGCAACCTGGCCTTGTTATCCGATACGCTCTCTGAAGCCGGTTACCGGGTGCTTGTCGCCACCGACGGGTTATCGGCATTGGAACAAATCGCTTACCTGAAACCGGATATTATTTTGCTGGATATTATGATGCCGGGTATTGACGGGTTTGAAACCTGTAATCGACTCAAATCCGCACCCGAAACGGCCGACATTCCGATTTTATTTATGACCGCATTAAGTGACCTGAACGACTTGTTACGCGGCTTTGATGAAGGCGCTGTCGATTATATCGTAAAACCGATTCGTCCCCCTGAAGTGCTGGCCAGGGTGGATCTGCAACTGACTCAGGCCAGAAACCTGCATCGCGTGGAAAATGCTTTAAACAATAGCCCTTTCTCCGCTTTGGCAATCGACTCATCCGGCAACATCACTTGGTTAACGCCGGGCGGCATCCGCTGGCTGGATGAGTTTCGGCAAAAACACGCATTAATGGGTAAAAATGAAATCGGTTCGCCGCTACCTAAACCGATATTCGAATGGGTTAAACAACGCTTAGAGGTTGTCGAAAAATCTGAAGCTTTTGAAAGCTATCGCACAGGCGTCAGTTTTTTAGCAAAAATAACACCGTGCCGAAGTACAGGCGAGTATCTCCTTATTTTGGAAAAACATTCAGGAGAATGGGATCTTGATTGGGTAAGAAACTCCCTGGGCCTTACTTTTCGTGAAGCGGAAATACTCATGTGGATCTCCAGGGGTAAAACCAATAAAGAAGTGGGCATGATCCTGGGCAGTAGCCCACGTACAATAAACAAGCATCTCGAACATATTTTTGAAAAATTGGGCGTCGCCACCCGTGCAGCAGCCGTTTCAATGGTATTGCAACGCCAGCAATTCTAAATTTAAGTCCGGCCATAAAGCATCGGGAGCAAGTCATCGGCTCCTGCCCCATGCTCCGGCCGCAACCTTTTCTAATCGATACGGAAAACAGCCGTTTGGTTCATATCTGACAATGCGGTAAAGAATGGTAGAATTGCCGTTTTTGCGCAATCCGAGAACGTCTCATATCCATGTCTAATACCTTAAAGCTTCCCCTAGCCTCACTGAAACTGAATGTCGATTTGGCGGGCTTTGAGTTCCCCACCGCGCCGAAGCTGCCCGACACCATTTTAGGCCAGTCCAGAGCCCAATCGGCGCTTGAATTCGGCATTGCGATGAGCAATCCCGGCTACAATGTTTTTGTGATGGGCGAGCCGGGATTGGGCCGTTTGTCTATGATTACCAACCATCTTCATGCCCAGGCAAAAACGCTGCCCGCGCCGCCCTCCTATGCGTATGTCGATAATTTCGGCAATCCGAGAGAGCCGATGGCCGTTGAGTTGCCCGCCGAACATGGCCAAACGCTCAGCAAAGACATCGAAAAGCTGATCGATAACCTGCTGGCGACCTTTCCCGCCGCCTTCGAAAGCCCGACTTACCAGCAGAAAAAGAGCGCTATCGAACGCCATTTTAACCAGTACTATAACAATGCGATCGATCTGGTCGATAAAAAGGCCCAAGCATTGGACATTGCATTGTTCAGGGAAAACGAATCGATTTCTTTTGCGCCTATCCGCGACAACAAGGCGCTGAATGAAGACCAGTTCACCCAGCTGCCGCTGACGGAACGGGAAATTTTTCATAAACACGTAGAGGAACTGGAAGAATACCTCAGCGATGTATTGCTGGAACTGCCCCAGTGGCGCAGAGCCATGGTTGAAAAAATCAAGCAGCTGGATAACGACACCATTGATCTGGCGATAGAGCCGTTGTTTGCCGAACTGAACGACAGCTACCAGAATATCGATGATGTGATCACCTTCCTGGCGGAAATCAAAAAAAACCTCGGCAACACTATTGCCGATTACCTGATGCCGAGCCGGACGCCGGAGCCGCAGGACAACACCAGCAAGCGGCTGCTGCTGACCGAGCTGTACGCGCCCAACATCCTGGTCGATAACTAGCAGGAATGCGGCGCGCCGGTTATTTACGAACCGCACCCGATTTATCAAAACCTGTTCGGCCGCATCGAATACGTCAGCGACCAGGGTACGCTGGTCACCAATTACCGCCGGATTTGCGCCGGGTCATTGCACAAGGCCAACGGCGGTTACCTGATCCTCGATGCCGAAAAACTGCTGAATTATCCGTTCGTCTGGGAAGGCCTTAAACGCGCGCTGCAATCCGGCCGCATTGAAATCGAATCGCCTTATTCGGACCTGGGCATCAACACCATCACCCTGAAGCCGGAAGTCATCCCGCTGAACGTCAAGGTGATCCTGGTCGGCTCCAGGGACATTTATTACCTGCTGGAAGAGCTGGATGACGAATTTAACGAGATGTTCAAAATCCTGGCCGACTTTGACAGCTACATCCCGCGTAACGGCGAATCGATGCAGCGCTTCATACTGCTGATGATCAAGCAGGCCGCAGACTCCGGGGCCAAGCCGTTGACGCGGGCAGCCATCGAATGTCTGATCGAGCACAGCTGCCGCCTTGCCGAGAACCAGCATCACTTTTCCGCCCGCATCAAAGACTCGCTGGAAATCATCGCCGAAGCCAACCTGTTTTGCAGGCGCGACGACCGGCCGGTTTGCGACAGGCCGCATATCGAACAGGCGCTGGCCGCAAGAGAGCATCGCAACGGCAGGTTGCCCGAGAACATCCTCGAAGAAATGCTGGTCGGCACCATCCTGATCGACACCGAGGGCGATGCGATAGGCAAAGTCAACGGCCTGACCGTGATGGAAGTAGGCGGCAGCAGCTTCGGCGCGCCGGTGCGCATCACGGCCAGCGTTTACCCCGGTTCCAGGGGCATCGTCGATGTCGAGCGGGAAGTCGAACTGGGCCAGGCCATCCACTCCAAAGGCGTGATGATCCTGACCGGCTATCTGGGACACACCTATGCCCAGCTATTTCCGTTGGCCATATCGGCCAGCATCGCGATCGAGCAATCCTACGGCTATATCGACGGCGACAGCGCCTCGCTGGCCGAGCTGTGCTGCCTTATTTCCGCGCTGACCCGGATACCGATCAAACAGACCTTCGCGGTGACCGGCTCGATCAACCAGTACGGCGAAGTGCAGGCGGTAGGCGGCGTTAACGAGAAAATAGAAGGCTTCTTCAGGCTGTGCCAGGCGCGCGGCCTGAACGGGCAGCATGCCGCCATCATCCCAACCGCCAACAAGCGCAACCTGATGCTGAAACAGGAAGTGATCGATGCTGTGGCAAAGGGGCTGTTTGCGGTTTATGCGGTTTCCAGCGTCGATGAGACGCTGGAGTTATTGACCGGTGAATCGGCTGGTGTGTTAGATAGCGAAGGCATGTATCCTGAAGACAGTATTAATTTTAAAGCCATCTCCCGGTTGAAGGAGATTTCGGATATGGCTGGGGATGAGGATGATAAGGAGGAAGGGGCTTAACGAAAGGCCTAAAAGTTTGCGGTGTCTAGCGTTTAAGATTACTATCTTTCCCGTTGTAAGTATTTATGCGTAAATTACCCGTGCTTTTATATGACGCTATCCGGATTTGTTTTAGGATGCACTAAATATATGCAACCAATTGAAAGAAAAAATATTTTTAATTTTTATAAGGTATTAGAAAAACAAATGACGCAATGTTTTGCGTCTATTAGGATGTCTAATATTAGTTAGGTATGTTTTACGACACCCACTAGAACGCATAATCAAGGAGATGCAGACAATGAGCTATGACGAAAACGATGCAGCAATGGATGCGTTCTATGATGAAATGCGAGAACAACTTTATCCCGAAATAATTACTGAATTTACGACTGAGCGACTTCAGTCATACTTTTTGTTGTACCCAGAAGCGGCAAAACCAGCTTACTTAGCACTAGAAGATTCTTTTCGCCTCCAAGAGGCTGGTTTTTTTTCTGCTGCTTTTCTCTTCGCAGTTATAGCAACTGAGGTTGCAGTAAAAACTGTTTTGTTAAAACCTATTGTTCATGGATTAGTTCACAATTTGCCTACATCTTCGCTTATTGCCGATCTTGTTCTTGAACGGAAAAACCTTGCTGACATTAAAAAATTACTTTTTGAATCATTGTCTAATATTGCTGGTGTTGACCTCGGTTCATTTCGTCGTTCAGAAAGCAGGCAAATATTGTGGGAAGAAATCACCAGTCTTCAGACAAAACGAAACAAGCTTGTCCATCAGGCGCAAATGCTATCATCAACCGATGCTGAAATGGCAATTGCCGTTGCCCGAGCAGTTTTAGAGGACATATTTCCAACGGCTATCAAGGCAATTAATTTGCATCTACATGAACACGGACACATATGCAATGATCCGTTATGTGCGTATGAAGGAATATATAGTCCAGAATATTTGGAAAAACGCAGAAACCAGCGTAATTCAAATGCCTAACAAGTCAGTCAAAGGGACGCGCCGCCCGTTGGCGGTTTTGAAGGTTCGTTTTTTATCAGGTTTCGGCGGCTTCGTTTCGCTTTCGTTAGCGGCGCGCCCCTTACCGTAACGTTATGCAGCCTAGTGCCCTATGAATCCTGGATACCTCACGCTAAACGACCTAGAAATGCTCCACTTGGTATTTCGTGGCTATCGTAGCCACGAAGGGATGGGGTTTCTATTTCGAGGTCAAGCAGACGCCTCTTGGGACTTGCTGCCAAAAGCTGGAAGAAAAGCCCGGTAGGTCGGGCATGCTGTTTATGCCCGACATTGCCAAACTTCAATATGCTGACGGGTTTCGGGTTTAACCTCCTCCGTTCCAACTTCGGGTGCTAAAATGTCGGGCAACAAAAAGCTGTTGCCCGACCTTGTATCTTTACTTCCGCCATGGTTAGCTACCCTGGCACTGAGACAGAAAGAGCTTGTGCCCAACCTTAAGGACCAACCTTGTTTCGTAGATCAAGCCTTCTGTCTCTCTTCTGATGCCAGCTAAGACACTGAACGGTAGCCAAGGGCGTTGACCCTGTATGCACAAGGCAAGTGGGCTCAGTTGGTTTGTTTTATTGCCCGTCATATAGAGCTAAGTTTATGTTATTTATTGGTATTGATGTCTCCAAAGCCAAGCTCGATTGCAGCCTATTGCTGGATGTCAGCAGCAGTAAGCGCCGAGCCAAAACCGTGGCTAATTCCAAAACCGGTGTCAGCGAACTGCTGGTTTGGTGCGCAAAACAACACGCATCCAACCACGAACTCCATGCCATCATGGAAGGCACTGGCGTTTATCACGAACAAGCGGCTCTGGCCTTGGCCGATGCCAGCGTCACCGTGTCGATTGTCAATCCGGCTCAGGTCAAAGACTTTGGTCGTAGTCTAGGTGTCCGTACTAAAACCGATGGCGTCGATAGCTTGGTGCTGGCCCGTTACGGTGCATTGCTCAAGCCTCGCCCCTGGACGCCGCCCGCTCAGGAAGCCCGCGTCTTGCAAGCGTTATTGTCCCGCCGTGAAGCCATTGCACAGGACTTGCAACGTGAGCGCAACCGCCTGGAAAAAGCCGATGCCACCGAGACGCCGTCGTCAATCCGACAATCAATCCTGGACTCAATTGTCTTTCTGGAAAAACAACTCGCAAAACTCCAGCAAGACATTGACGATCACATCAATAAACATCCGAATTTAAAGGCGGATCGAGAACTTCTCGTCAGTATCCCCGCCGTGGGGCCGCAAGTCGGCAACCATTTATTGGCGGTGATTCATAACCACCAATTCCAATCTGCCGAACAACTGGCCGCTTATCTAGGGTTGGTGCCGATAGAGCGGCAATCCGGCACTTCTATTCTTGGTCGACCACGTCTATCCAAAGCAGGCCCCGCCAGAATTAGGGCGGTTTTGTATATGGCTGCTATCGTCGGCACTCAACATAATCCGCATATCAAAGCACTGTACCAACGTCTACAAGAGCGAGGTAAAACCAAAATGTCCGCCCTGGGAGCTGCCATGCGTAAGCTGGTGCACTTATGCTTTGGCGTCTTGAAAACTCGTCAGCCCTATCAACCCAATTATGCGAGTTGAAGTTGACTTTCAAGACGGTATCTACTTTGGGGAATCTTCATTATGCAATACCGGCGCGCTAAAACACCCGGCGGCACTTATTTTTTCACTGTCGTGACTTTCCGGCGGCGAAAATTTCTCTGTGAACCGGATAACGTCGAATTGTTGCGGACGGCGTTCCGAAATATTAAATCGGCTCATCCTTTTACCATCGATGCTTTTGTACTGCTGCCGGAACACCTGCATTGCATTTGGACGCTGCCGCCGGGCGACCATGATTATCCGATGCGCTGGAACGCGATCAAAAACCATTTCACCCGACATTGCCCGGATGCCCTTAAATTACCGCCCTCTGCATCCCAACGGCGAAAACGGGCGCAAACCATCTGGCAACCGCGCTACTGGGAGCACCAAATCCGGGACGAGCGCGACTTCGAAAAACATTGCGATTACATTCACTGGAACCCGGTGAAACACGGCTTAGCATCCGATCCCGGCGCTTGGCCTTATTCGAGCTTTCACCGCTATCTTCGTCTTGGGCTTTATCCTCCAAATTGGGCGGCGCTTCCGGGAACCGGGGAGGACGGTGCTTATGGGGAATAAACCGTAAAACGGATTTGCGGCACGGCCGCATGGATGCAGGAGCAGTTGCCGGGCAATCCGCCATGACCGAAACGATCTAATCTTACCCTCATTCGGACTTTTCCAAACCGAGCAAGGATGATATGGCTGCTTATTTTTGATGTTATACTTTTTTGGCGGTTTGCTCGACAACTGCGCCTGCGTCGCCTAAAGCACCTACTGTCGGTGCTCTGCCTCCTGCATAACACACAGGGATGTGGGAAATGCGGATATTGCAGGCGCTATGTCCATGTCGTGCCGCCAACCCGATTGCTTACCCGCAACAAAAAATGGGGCAGACCCTGCCTTTTGTACAATATTGGAATCAAACCCAATATTACCCACGCTGTCAAAAACTTAGGAATCATATTATGAAGACTCAATTTCGCTATGTGTTTGAACTGCTTGCATTGCTATGCCTGTTGTCCGGCGTTGCCCGGGCGGAGGATATGCCTGCAACGTGCAAGCAGGATTGCCCGGCCCCCTTTGTTAAAAATGAGTTCTGGACGACCGAATACGGCCCTGCCGCGGCCAATATCGCATTATCGCCGACCAACTTCTTGGCCTGTTCTTCCAGTGGATACGCACTTTGCTACTATTCCGGCCCGGATGCCGCGCCGACAGGAAAACACGGAAAGGCTTTGCCCAGCTTACCCTGCAAAGTTTCCAAAGATAACCCGAACGTTGCAGATTGCCGCTGCTATGCGGAATCCGGGGATTCGTATGTTGATATTAATTCCATTATTAATACCGAAGCTTATGTCGAAACCGTTCGCGTCTGCGGCCTTAATGGCGAGAAGTGCCGCAACATGGTTTCGGAAGCCGCCGGGAAGGCATTGGCGCTGCTCGGCAAGACTGTCCCCTATCTTCCGACAGCCCCGGTTTGCGGTTATTTGCAGGCAGGCGCGAATGGCGTAGCGCCGATGGCGCCCAAGGCTGAATTACTCTCTACTTTCAGCTTTGCCAAGACAAAAAGCTATGGTAAAGATCAGACCAGCTGCACCGGCTCTTCGACCCCTTATGCAGGTTGTATGACAGCGCCTTGCACCTTTGAACGGGATCCCGACGGTAAGCCGACTGGATTCGCCAACTGCCAATGCCCGATCTATTCGGGGCCTTATCAGATTGGACAAGCCGGGGCATCGTGCAACGCCGGCAGCGGCTATGTCTGGTCGGCGGCCTATGCTCCACCGTCTAAGAACGATACTGCCGCGAATGGGGCAAAATAAAAGCTGTCCGCCATGATCGGGATGATCTAATCTGCCCCTTCCCTTGCTAGGACTTTTCCAAGCGGGGAGGGGAATGATGGCTGATTATTTTTGATGTTGTGCGTTTTTGGATTTCACCAATCCCGCTGCAATCGTATCGGGTCCAATATCCTGCCCATCAGGCCAGCCAACACCACGAAAAAAAACCGTTACCTGTTTGAAATAGGCGTCATCCTTTAATGCGGAAAAAAATTCGCTTTCCAGGTATGGGGTCATATCAAACTCACCACACTCTCCATCAGCCATTTCAACAAACAGATGTTGGTGTGGCAAGGGGGATACAGTAACGACTTTACTCATTCAGAACATCCTACTGTAGCGGCTTAATTCGTTCAGGCTGTATTCCGCGAACCGCCAGACTCCAGTCCGCCATTACTTCATCACGGTGAATTTCAAGCCAAGCCTGTACTAACTTCATTTTATTGCGCGGTAACTCGCCTTCCAGCACGTCACCATCCTCAATCCCAATAACAGCCGTAAACTCACCATACTCAACATGAAAATGCGGCGTATGATGACGCTGATTGTCATAACAGTACATATAGACCACATGCCATAAAACATGGACAAAATCGGCGTCTTTAACTCGCCATCATTTGTTTTTTACCCCAACGCAGTATGTACCTTAAGGCTGAAAAACATCAATAATCAACCGGCAATCGCGCAACTAATTCATCCCACCGAATCACAATATCCGGCAATACACCGACTTGAGTTTCGCCAGTTAATTCGTAAAGTTCGGGCTTGCCGTATTCGCCGTCGATCAAACGGTAAACGGTCAGCACCCGATCAATCGGGTGAACCAGCCAATATTCTTTTACGCCATGGCGTTCGTAAAGATTACGTTTTCTGATTTGATCGTGCCCGGCCGTGGACGGCGACAACACTTCCACGACCCAGTCCGGAGCGCCGCGCACTCCGCGCCGATCCAGTTTGCTGTTGTCGCAGACCACCAATACGTCCGGCTGCACGACGGTATCGATGCTTTCGTCCGCCTCATTCTGTTTCGGCAGGCGGACATCGACCGGCGCAATGAAAGCGCGGCAAGGTTTACCGGTTAAAATGTTTGCCGCCTGACGATAAATTTCCCCTGCCACATCCTGATGCGCCAGATCGGGAGCCGGAGACATCGCATAGGCGCTGCCGTCGATCAGCTCATAGCGCATATCATCAGGCCAAGTCAGGTAATCGCCGTAGCAATGATGTTGAGTATCCTTTAATGCTAAACCCATATCAGTTCCCCGTGTATTTCATTGATTGGAAAAAGCATAACACAGAGCATAGGCTCCGGGCAGTCTTTAGAGTTTGGCAAAGAGCAACCCGCTCAATGTGGAATCGTAGAGGGTGGGTGTAGCGACTGCCTTGGATGAAATACAAAATCTATCCATGCAATCGTTAGCGTCTTCGTGGTGATACGCCGTTATTTCTAAGCTTTTTAGCCGCCGGTTTCTATGACAATCACGTCAATGCCGTTTTCCCTTAATCTGGCCCGAATGGCGCTGACGCTGGTCATTTGGGCATAAGGCCCCATTTTTACCCGGTTCCAGACCACATTGCCGACTTTGGCTTTCTCGACTTTGGATTCAATGCCCATCAACGCCAGCTTGGCTCTTAAGCTGTCGGCATCTTTAAAATCTTTAAACGAGCCGGCCTGCAAATAATAACTGGCGGTTTTTGCCTGCCCTACCCGCTCTTCCCTGGCGCGCGTGCTGATTTCGTAATCCGGTACGATGACTTCTTTTTCAGGCAGGATGGTATAAAAATCAAATTGCGGCAACACCGGTCCCTCAGGCTTTTTCTCCGGTTTGGGCGCTTCGCTTTTTGCCGCTTCCGGCGCGGCCGCTGCATCCGGCTGCGGGGGTGTTTGTTTCGATCCGATGTTGCTTAAATAAACCAAAAAGACTACAAACGAAATTATCAATGCCGTAATCAGCATCCAGCGCCACAGACTAAGACTTTCCGACTTTTGTCTGTAATTGCCATGCTTCGCTCGGTGTTTGTAGTCTTTAGCCATGTTACATTGCTTCAGGTGTATTGATATTCAGCAGGCCCAAGCCGTTCGCCAATACCTGTTTTACAGCGCTAATCAGGTTGAGTCTCGCATTACGCACTTTTGCATCATCGACAAGAAATTGATGTGCGTTGTAATAAGTATGAAACTCGGTCGCCAATTCGCGCAGATATTGAATCAGTTGATGCGGCTCATATTGTAATGCGGCGCGTTCCAACATTTCAGGGTAGCGCGCCAGCGTTACCAGCAGGTTGGCTTCATGTTCCTCGGTCAGTAGCGTCAGGTTTTCCATGCCCAGCCTCAAATCCCGCTCCCAGTTTTTCTCATCCAGTTGACGCAATACGCTGCACACTCTGGCATAGGCATACTGCACATAAAATACCGGATTCTCATTGGATTTTGAAGTCGCCAGTTTCAGGTCGAAATCCATGTGCTGTTCCGACCTGCGCATCACGTAAAAGAAACGCGCCGCATCTTTGCCGACTTCGTTGCGCAATTGCCGCAAGGTGACGAATTCGCCGGAACGGGTCGACATTTGCACTTTTTCTTCGCCGCGATACAGCGAGGCAAACTGCACCAGCAGCACTTTCAACTTGGATTCGTCAGCGCCCAAGGCCGCAATAGCTGCCCTGACCCGGGGAATATAGCCGTGATGATCGGCGCCCCAAATGTTGATGATCCGGTCGAAGCCGCGATCCAGCTTGTTCATGTGGTAGGCAATATCGGACGCGAAATAGGTGGACTGGCCGTTATCGCGAACCACCACGCGGTCCTTTTCGTCGCCCAATTTGGCGCAGGCAAACCAAGTTGCGCCGTCCTGCTCATAAAGATGGCCTCCGGCACGTAAGCGCTCCAGCGCTTGTTCCACCGAGCCGTCATCCATCAATTGGCGTTCTGAAAACCATTCCTGATAGTCGACGCCGAACTCGCTCAGATCAATCTTGATGTCTTCCAGGATATTGTTCAGGCCTATTTGGAAAAAATCCTGATATAACGCAGCGCCCAGCAAGGTTTTGGCGCGGGCTATCAGCGCATCGATATGCTCTTCCTTATCGCCGCCCGCCGGTTCATCGGCCGGTATGTCTTCAAACACCAACTCTACGGGTCTGCGGTATTCGTTGTTGGCATTTTTATGAATATCCCAGGCAATTTCGCGGACATATTCGCCCCGATAGCCATTGCTCGGGAAATGCACCACTTCGCCGCATTCTTCCAGGTACCTGAGCCAAATACTGGTGGCGAGGATGTCCATCTGACGACCGGCATCGTTGACATAATACTCGCGATGCACATCAAATCCGACTGCCTGCAGTAAATCGGCAACCACAGAGCCGTAGGCGGCTCCACGCCCATGCCCCACATGCAAAGGCCCGGTAGGATTAGCGGAAACGAACTCGACCTGTACTTTTTCACCCGCACCGACCTGACTCAAGCCGAACTCCCGGCCTTGATCGTGAATTTGCCTGATAATCTGATATTGGGAATTAGGATCGATAAAGAAATTGATAAAGCCGGGGCCCGCCAACTCAACTTTAATAATTGCGGCATCCTGAGGCAGAGCGGCAATCAGTTTTTCAGCCAGCTGGCGAGGGTTTGCATTAGCCGGTTTCGCCAAGATTAACGCCAGATTGGAAGCAAAATCCCCATGCTGCGGATCACGGGTGCGGTCAATAGTAATATTCGGGCAGATTTCCTGCGCGAGAACACCGTCGGCTTTAAGTGTTTCAACGGCTTGCAGGATAAGTTCCTCTATCTTTTTTTTCATTGCTTCACTGCGTAGGTTAGATCAAGTAAATAGACGTGCATTATCCATTAAAATCATTCGATTATCCATCCAAACAACATCAGTACCCGTCCTCACAGCTGCGCAACGCGTTTTTTCCGTTCACACGCGCCCTCGCGGAAATATATACAGCGCCAGTCTGGAGGATTGATCTTGGGTATGTTGGGCGGTCTTGCGGAGGGATGCGGCCTTGTCCCGCTTGGCGCGCACCGGTTTGAGACACCTGCCTGCATTCTCGCGCGGAGCGAAGACGGGTGCCTCAGGGGAAGAACTTACTTCTTGATAAAATACATGTAAGAACCGTACTTATTGTCTTTAAGCACCATAGTGGTATCGGTTTTTTCCACTAACGAGTAAACATCGAATTTGCCCGCTCTGCCCAGGATGCTGACTTTTAGAGTGTTATCTTCAACAACATAATCGACTGCCGGCGCATCATAAGGGTTGCCTCGGACTTGAGGAATATCTTTTTGGGTCAGTTGCTTGTTATCAATCACCCAGGTCATGCCCATAGGTTTTTTTTCAGTGTCTTCCGGCGATTTTTTTGTATATTCCAGAAACCAGCTGCCAATGATGTCTTTATTGGAACTCAATGCATCGGCAAATACAGACGCGCTAGTCAGGCCAAACAACAAGGATAACGCGAGTAATAGTTTTATTTTTTTCATTATTTTTTCCTGAGTTAAGAAACTGGATAGATAAACAACTATATAGCGATGCTATTGTACAAGAATCCGGCTTGAGTAGTATTTAACTTTGTCTTTATAGGGTTTATCCGGTGAGACAATTTCGCAGTTTTTTTAAAAAGGCAATGCAAGGTCAGGTTTGACCTTTTTCATAAGCAGCCTGAATTGTTCCTGAATACCAAGCATTGCCGCTTCCGAGTCGGCTTCAAAACGAATAACCAGCGACGGCGTTGTGTTTGATGCCCGCACCAGGCCCCATCCATTCGGGAAGTCGACACGCATTCCGTCTATGTCGGTGATTTTACCGCCGGTAAAATTGGCGGCCTTAAACAGGCGGTCCATAAAAGCGAAGTTCTCACCCTCTTCCAGCGCAACATTCAGTTCCGGAGTGTTGATGCTGTCGGGAAAATCGGCAAATACCTCGGCGCTGCAGCGCGTGTCGCGGGACAGTATTTCAATCAAGCGCGAGGCCGAATACAAGGCATCGTCAAAACCGAACCAGCGATCGCTAAAGAAAATATGTCCGCTCATTTCACCGGCCAGTTTGGCACCGGTTTCTTTAAGTTTTGCCTTCATCAATGAATGCCCGGTTTTCCACATTGTCGGCTTGCCGCCGTATTTTACAATCTGATCGGCCAGATGGCGGCTGCATTTCGCATCATAAATGATTTCCGCACCGGGTTTACCCGCCAGCACATCTTTGGCAAACAACATCATTTGCCGGTCCGGCCAGATGATTTTGCCGTTTGAATCGACCACGCCCAAACGGTCGCCGTCGCCGTCAAACGCAATCCCTATATCGGCCCTGTAATGCTTGACCGTTGCAATTAATTCGATCAGGTTCTTGGGGTTGCTGGGATCGGGATGGTGATTCGGGAAACTGCCGTCGATGTCGCAGAACAACTCCATCACTTCACAGCCCAAGGTCCTGAGCAGCTTTGGCCCCAGCTCCCCGGCAACGCCGTTGCCGCAATCCAGCACCACGGTCATAGGCCTGGCGATGCATATATCCTCGGAAATAATGCCGATGTATTCATTGCTGTATTGGCTGTTCTGTTCGATGCTGCCGGGTTTGCCCGTTGCATAGGCTTTATCGGCAATGCAGGTTTTAAGCTGCCGGATTCTTTGATCGGCCAATGTTTCTCCGTCGATGACTATCTTCAGGCCGTTATAATTGGCGGGATTATGGCTGCCGGTAACCATCACGCCGGAACGTCCTTCGGTGTGCCGCGCCACAAAATAAAGCACCGGCGTAGGCGCCATCCCTATATCCAGCACATTGAGCCCGGTTGTGATAATCCCTTGGGCCAGGGCTTCGGCCAAGGCTGGACTGGACGTTCTGCCATCCCGTCCGACCACGACTGTTTTACAACCCTGCCCTTTAGCCTGGGTGCCCAGCGCGCGGCCGATGTCGTAAACCACTTCTTTAGTCAGCGTCTTGCCGACGATGCCCCGGATATCATAAGCCCTGAAAATAACACCTGTATCATCTGTTTTTTTTTCAGGCGGAGTCATTTCAAAAGAGTCCGGCACGGGTTTTTCAATTATTTCCGGTTTATTAAAACCAACGCCCGCCGGTTCAGCCTCGCCGACCCGGCGCAGGCGAGGAGCGAAAGCCTCGGTAGACGCCTTAGGTGTCTGCTCTGCCTCTCCCGGCCAGAGGGTCGTGCCTCCTGCAGTCTTGGGGCCGTCAAAGTCATCAAAAAAACGGCTCATTTCATCATCACCAGGACTTATATCGCCGGCTATATCGTCGTCCTGACGGTCCAGAACCCGTTTAAACTGTGCCAGAGTCGAAATAACGGCATTCATTTCAGCCAACTTAACAGGGTAAGCTCCCTGTAGCTTATTAGTCATCATATCCTTACAGGCTTTCAGCACACTGCCCAGATCCTGGGTCAGCAGACCTGAAAGCTTCCGGTATCCGATAAAAAAAGTCAGCAGAGCCAGCAAGGCGGAAAGCGCGATTATGCCTGCAATCAGCGTCAGCTCAGAGGAACCTGCGCTATCGGCATGCTGGTAATGCAGTTCCCAGCCGGTACCGGCTACCTTTATTTGCTGATCATCGTTCGGCTCCGCACCGGCCGGTTCACCGGCAACACCCAACACCAGCGCCGCCTGCCTCAATTCAAGATGCCCATCCTTTAGTTCAGCCGCCTGTACGGTCTTGCCGATAAAGCCGTAATTCAAGCTGGCCAGAATAACGCCTGCCGCCTGACCGTTTTGCATAATCCTGCGCGTTATCGCCAGATGCCGGTCAGGCCCGTTATCGCCTTGTATTGCAGGCAGCTGATTTTTGGCAAAGGTTTCCCGCACCATGTCCAGATCGGCATAACCCATTTTCGGCACGCTTTTGTCATCAAGCTCGGTGACTCCGGGCAACAACAGCCTGATCTTCAGGACCTCGGGCAAATGCCTTTCGAGTTTTGCGGCCACTGTGGTCAATTGGGCCGTATCGGCGCTGGTGACCGCAGCCAACACCTCGGGGTCCTGCGCCATTTTTTCCAGCATATTGGTCAGCAGGTTGACCTGTGCCGTTATGCTTGATGCGACACTGTTTGCAACAGCTGCCGTTGCGTTCTGCTTGGCTTGCGTGATTTGGGTGGCTCCGACCCAGTAAACGCCCGCACCGGCAGTCAGAATCATTAAAACCGCAATCGCTGACAGTAAAGAAAATAACCGTGCCATGTTTGTGTCTCTCAAAAAAAGCTTAATGCCGGCCGGTATGACCAAAACCGCCGGAACCGCGCAGACTTTGATCGAACTCGGCGACTTGTTCGAATTCCACCTGCACCACCGGCACAAAGACCATTTGCGCGATGCGCTCGCCGATCTTGACGGTAAAAGCGGTGTCCCCCCGGTTCCAGCAGGACACAAAAACCTGCCCCTGATAATCGGAATCGATCAGCCCGACAAGATTACCCAACACGATGCCGTGTTTGTGACCCAGGCCGGATCTGGGCAATAACACGGCGGCCAACTGATGGTCATCAATATGGATGGCCAGACCGGTTGGGATTAACAGTGTTTCCCCCGGTTTTAGTTCGACAGGTTCATCCAGGCAGGCGCGTAAATCCAGGCCGGCAGAGCCCGATGTCGCATATTCAGGCAACGGAATGTCTTTGCCTAAGCGGCCGTCCAGAATTTTAAGCTGTATTTTTGTTGTGCCTTTCATGTTCCATTCTCTCTGCGATTAAACCGATTAATTGTTCGGCCAAGTGATTTTTGTCGGTCATTGCCAAATCTTTTCGGCCGTTTTTCCAGAAAACCTGCAATGCATTTTGCTCGCTGTCAAAACCGCCCAGATCGCGCCCCACCCAATTTGCCGCAATCATATCCAGATTTTTTCGCGCTAATTTATCCAGGGCATATTGTTCAAGAGCATGGGTTTCTGCGGCAAATCCGACCGTGAACGGCCGATGAGTGAGCTGTGCAACCTCGGCCAGAATATCCCTGGTTTTTTGCAGGGTTAGCGTGGTTTGTTCGGCCTGTTTTTTTATTTTCTCGTTTTCCATCAGTACGGGGCTGTAATCTGCAACTGCCGCAGCCCCTATGTAAATATCATGTGCTGCGGCTTTGGAGATGACCGCCTCATACATTTGCGCCGCCGTTTCCACGCTGATTAGTTCTGCATTGGCAGGGGCCGGAAACATTACCGGGCCGCTGACCAGCGTGACTTTTGCGCCTGCTTTTAATGCGGCGGCGGCAAGCGCATAACCCATCTTGCCGGAACTGCGGTTGGTGATGTAGCGCACCGGGTCCAACGGTTCGCGGGTCGGCCCGGCGCTGATTAAAACCTTGAGCCCTGCTAAACACTGTGGTGCCGGTTCAGCCATTAATCGTCTGCAAATGTCCCAAGGCTCGGACATCCTGCCTAAGCCGGTTTCGCCGCAAGCCTGATCGCCCTGTTCGGGACCGATCACGGTAACGCCGTGGCTAATCAGCTTTTGGATGTTTTCCTGGGTTACCGCCTTGCTCCACATGGCCTGGTTCATGGCTGGGGCGACGTACACAGGACAGCTTGCCGCCAGATACAGCGTCGATAATAAATCGTCAGCCAAACCGTGACTGCATTTTGCAAGCGTATTGGCCGTGGCCGGAGCAATAATCAACGCATCGGCCCAGCGCGCCAGACTGATATGGCCCATCGCATGCTCTTCATCCGCATCCAGCAATTCGCTATGCACCGGGTTGCCGGACAGCGCCTGAAAGGTCAACGGGCTGACAAACTGCATGGCCGACCGGGTCATCACCACGCGCACGGCTGCGCCCTGTTTTCGCAACAACCTGACCAATTCAGCCGACTTGTATGCGGCAATGCCGCCGCTGACGGCCAATAAAATATGCTTGTTAATAGTCATGCCCTGAGACTTGAACAAAACCGACATTATGGCAAGTCTAAAGAAATTCTTCTATGCTTAAATTTCAGCCGCATAAGAGGAAACCTATGTCCATTAAAGATTGGTCGGCAGAAGACCGGCCCAGAGAAAAATTACTGCAACGAGGCTCAGCCGCTTTAACCGACGCGGAACTGCTGGCCATTTTTCTGCGCACCGGCTCGCCCGGCAAATCGGCGGTTGACCTGGCCCGCGAGCTGCTTGCCGATTTCGGCTCCCTGAACGCCTTATTGGGTGCCGACCGGCAACGCTTTTGTCAAGGTAAAGGCCTGGGCGACGCCACTTATGCCCAGCTCCAGGCGGTATTGGAAATGGCCCGGCGGCATTTCAAAGAAGCCCTGCAACGCGGCAATGCGCTAACCAGCCCGGAAATCACCCGCTCTTTTCTCAGCGCGCAACTGCGAGGCTACAGCTATGAAGTGTTTGCCTGCTTGTTCCTAGACAATCAACACCGGGTCATACAACTGGATGAATTATTCAGGGGCACCATAGACGGCGCCAGCGTTTATCCTCGAGAAGTCGCCAAGCAGGCGCTACGCCATAATGCGGCGGCGGTCATCTTCGCCCATAACCACCCGTCCGGCATATCCGAACCCAGCCAAGCCGATAAACACATAACCGAAAAACTTAAGCAGGCATTAGCCTTGTTCGATATACGAGTGTTGGATCATTTTATTATCGGCGATGGGCAGCCTTACTCTTTTGCGGAGCATGGGCTGTTATGAGGCCGGGCGAATTACGAATCGGTGCTAACGGCAAAAATTTGCCACCAGCACCGATTCGCCATTGCTTAAAAAGAACCGGATTTTTCTGAAATAACATCGTAGCGAATACCGGCAAAAAACTAACACGCTGTCATATAACAAAAATTAAAAAATGGCCGTTTTTATGCTTTAAAAAATACTAAGTCTGGTCGATTGATTGTATGGATGCAGGAGATGGAGCCGCGAAGCGCTGTGCCAAGGCATTCAGACCTAACCCGGCAAGATAACCAACGCCTTTTTCACCGTTACAGGAATTATTATCAAAAATGGCGTTATTGGATGTTTACTAAATTGATAGGGATTTGATATTTTGCCTAAAAAGAAAATTTTCAGCCGAAAACAATATCAAGCAAGAATATTAGAGCGACAATTAATTCGCCTAGAGGAGCTTATCATGAAAAGCATAGTCTGGATATTTAACGCCATTGTTCAAATCACATTAATGACAGTGCTGCTCTTTGACCGTAAGACATACCTGCACTGTATCGACCTTGACGGTGCGTGACAAGGTGTGGAGCGGTTTATCAATCAGGCATGAGGCAGTCCCTGGTTTTGTTCAGGGACTGTTACCGGCGGTCACCCGGTAATGGCGAAGTTTTTCAAGCGTAGCGTTCGCTCAATCTATTATTTCAGCGTGGTAGCGGAAAATTCGGATATTGTCAGACCAGTAGTCGGGCGGCAATCCGGCTTTTTGTTTTAAATGCCGTAAAAATTGCTTAGGCTCCGGCAAGGACTCCCATACCGACGGCAAAAAAGTGCCTCGCCGATAGCCCTCTTGTAAAATCAGGCCGTCGATGCCGGGCTGCAATTGGGATACTAAATCCTGTTCGGAACTAAACAATACCGGTTCTGCTGGCGTAAGAATCGACAAATGTATTTCCAGATCGCTCAGTTCAGAGGCGTCCAGCGGCGGGAAGCGCGGATCTTTAAAGGCGGCGGAAAATGCATTTTCGGCAATATCTTCGACCAGCGGCCTGACCGCTTCCAGCATGCCGATACAACCGCGTAATTGATCATTTGTCTGCAAGGTAACAAAGGTGGCGCGTGGTTCTGTCAATTCCGGCGGATAATCGTCCAGGTTGATCGTCAGCGGGCGGCCTGCTTGCAAGCCATGCACAATGGAGGTCTTCGCCAAATCCAGCAGGCGTTGCCGGTTCTCCTTATTCAATGACATAAGCGCCGTAGCCTACAACGCTGGCTTTATCTCCTGCCGTGTCGCCGGAGTTGCGAAGATCAATGGTCGTAACCGACAGCGACTTTTTCCGCGCCAGCTTTAACAGTCCGCTGACCGGCACCTTACCGCAGGCGGCTTCGGGGGTGAGTAGCTCATATTGCAGCTGCTCTATAACCTTGCTGGTTGATTTATCCAGATGCTGAGCCGTTACATAATCATGATAATGGCTCAGGTCGGAACTGATCACAATCAGCGTTTCATCGCCGCCCCACAGCGCATCAAGCACCTGACTGACTTGTTCGGGCGATGCGTCGCCGGCGACAATGGGCACGATTTCAAAGCTATCCAGCATTTCCTGCAAAAAAGGCAGATGCACTTCAAGGCTGTGTTCGTAGGTGTGCGCCTGCTCAATGTATTCGACAAAGGGTAGCTGGGCTATGGTCTGCACGGCGTCCTGATCGACAAGGACTGGACCCAAAGGCGTGGTAAATGTTTCCGCCCGGCTCACTGCCAGGCCCCTGAAGGCTACTCGGTGGGAGGGACCGATAAGCACAACGCGGGTTATCCGGTCATGCGCTTTTTTTAACCGCGCATAAGCGCTTGCAGCGATCGGACCTGAATAAATATAGCCGGCGTGAGGCGCAATGATCGCTTTGGGAACTTTGTCACCGGATTCGGCATCGCTCAAATACTGATCCAGCATCAGATGGAGTTGTCCGGGATTTGCAGGATAAAAAGAACCTGCTACGGCGGGTTGTCTATTCATTAGCTTATCCTGTATTTTTCGATGAACAATAATCCGTACACCTTACCGGATGGGACTCTCTGTGAAAAGCCGTTGCAAAAATAATCCAGGTTCCAAGCCTCAGTCCGCAAGATAGTAACGCTTAACTGTTACCCGGTTATTAAACCATGAAAAAGCACGCTGAAGATGGAACGGAATGATAGGGACAAAGCCATTTGACATCTATACGTGTTATTACTTAAGCATACGAAAATCGTTTATTTTATCCCGTTAATAAGTCATGCTAGAAAACGAAAATGTTATGACTTGAACAAAAAACCACACCTTACACATTGTGCGTCATTTTGCTATTTATCTTAGCGGAACCGGGAGAAACATAATGACTGATTTTATTACCAAAGATACCGTAAAAACCCGTTACTGGCACACTCTGGAAGATGACCGCGTGCAATGCGATCTTTGCCCCAGATTTTGCAAGATGCACAAAGACCAGCGAGGGCTGTGCTTTGTCAGGCAGAATCTGGACGACCAGATAGTCATGACCAGTTACGGCCGCTCCAGCGGTTTTGCGATTGATCCTATCGAAAAGAAACCGTTGAACCATTTTTTACCCGGAACCCCGGTGTTCTCTTTCGGCACCGCCGGCTGTAATCTGGCCTGCAAATTCTGCCAGAATTGGGACATCAGCAAATCCAGGGAAATGGATACCTTGATGAGCAAGGCCTCGCCCGATGCGATTGCCCGTGCGGCAAAAGATGCCGGCTGCGACAGCGTGGCTTATACCTATAACGATCCGGTGGTTTTCCATGAATATGCGATTGACACCGCCAAGGCCTGCCGGAATCTGGGCATAAAATCGGTGGCGGTGTCCGCAGGTTATGTCTGCGAACAGCCCAGAGCCGAATTTTATCAATGGATGGATGCCGCCAATATCGATTTAAAAGCCTTTACCGAACGTTTTTATCACGAGATTACCGGCGGCCATCTGGAACCGGTACTGGAAACGCTTAAATACATCAAGCATGAAACATCGGTCTGGCTGGAGCTGACAACCTTGATTATTCCCGGCGAGAACGATTCGGAAGCGGAACTGGAAGCCATGACCCAATGGGTAGTCGAGCATCTGGGACCGGATGTGCCGATGCATTTTACCGCGTTTCACCCGGACTGGAAGATGCAGGACAAGCCGCCTACGCCGCTAGCATCGTTATTGCAGGCGCGGCAGATCGCTTTAAAAAACGGAGTGCGTTATGCCTATGTCGGCAATGTGCATGATAAATCCGCAGAGAGCACCTATTGCCACAGTTGCCAAAAGTTGCTGATAGGCCGCGACTGGTACGAATTATCCGACTGGAATCTGGATGCGTCAGGAAATTGCCGTTTTTGCGGCGAGCGCTGCGCGGGGGTATTCAATCCCAAGCAGGGGAACTGGGGCGCGAAACGGCGGGCGGTTGTTATGGATTGAGCAAGACGGACAATGTTAAAAGTCTGTTAATCCGCCACAAGAGCGGATGCGAATATTACCGAATGCTATAATGCTGCCTCCCAACAAGAATTACATCAAACCTTGCCGGCGGGAAGCGCTGCTTCTGCATCCGGGCGGAATTACGAAACAGCGCAGCCGCGTCGACGCGGAGTTTTTTGGCTGCGAAACGGGATTCGGAGTGGTTGATGCCGTGCGATTTGGCAACAGGGAATATCATTCCTAAACAAAAAACCGGTCGATGATATATCCTGATAGTTTTTTAAACAGGAGTGCAAACTATGCGTTGGTTAGTGGAATGTCGTAATGCGATTCGTTGGGGAAACAGCCTCAAGGTTGACCTCTTTAAGTCCAGGTATCTAGGCTACCTGATCTTGCTTGGAATCATAACGTCCTTATCGGTCGGACTGCTGCTTTTTCTGATCGATCCCAATATCAAGTCGCCGATGGACGGGGTTTGGTCCGCCTGGGTGACAATGACTCATGTAGGTTTCGGTGATGCGGTGCCGGTCTCCTTTTTTGGGCGGTTGCTGTCTGCGGGGTTGATCCTAGTTGGCCTGGTATTCTTTTCACTGCTGACCGCGCTGGTTTCGGTTGCCCTGCTCGGTAAAAATATGGGGGCTCTGGGGGGGAGTATGCGGCGAATCGAACGGGAGGCGGACGACATCCAAACCGAAGAAGACCGGATTCTCTCCGAATTGATCCGCCTGCGCGAGCGCATGGAAGCTCTGGAAAAACAGTTGTCATTGCTCACAGGCCAAGAGCCGGTTAAGCCGACAACGCCTGTTTCCAAAAATGGAAATTGAACGCCCTGATCCTGATGAATTGCTGGCTCGTGTCGAGCGTGAGCGAAGCCGTGCCAGTCGAGGCAGACTGAAGATTTTTTTCGGTGCGGCGGCCGAATTGTCTACCCTGAAGCCATAGCCATGCCGGAATCGCTGCATGGCGTCGATCTCAGTATCGCTCAATGGGTGATGGATCATAACGAGATTGCCGGTTAGGGTACCAATACCCTGCCCGGCGCCCAGGCTATTCTGATCCTGTTATTGTCATTATCGAGGACGATCCGGCGATACGCCTGTTTTTACGAACCGGTCTTGGTGCGCATGGCTTCCAGGTGTTGAGGCGGACGAAGGTAGGCAAGGCATTATCGAAGCGGGCGTACGGATGCGGGCGCCGACGATTATCTGACCAAGCCGTTCGGTTTGGGAGAGCTGCTCGCCCGTATCCGCGTGGCGATGCGCCATTCGGTACAAAATCCTGAGCAGGGTCAGTCCGCTGTGTTTACCAGCGGCGCGCTGCAAGTCGATTTACTGAAGCGCCAGATCACGATTGGCGACCGGGACATTCATCTCACACCGATTCAATACCGGCTATTGTCGGTGCTGGTTAAAAATGCAGGCAAGGTATTGACGCATCAATATCTGCTCAAGGAAGTCTGGGGGGCCGTCCTATAAAGATAATTCGCATTATTTACGAATTTACATGAGCCGGCTCAGGCAAAAACCGGAGACCGACCCGACTCAGCCGCAGTATTTATTGACGGAGTCAGTAGGTTATCAGCTTAAAGTCTGAATCAATGTTATCAAATTCACAACCAAAACAAGCTGTC
>JALNYY010000231.1 GCA_023229605.1 Methylobacter sp. | reverse complement strand
TACCGGCGATTTCCTGGATTTGGTCAGGCTCGACATTGACCCCGACAACCCCGATCAATACCGGGTGGGCGATCAATGGCGGCGCTTCGATGAATACCCTGAAACCATCGCCGTTAAAGGCGGCGATGTCAAACGGATCGTGGTTAAGCAGACGCTTTGGGGGCCGGTTGCCAGCCAGCCGTTGCTGGATCAGCCGGTGGCAATTCATTGGGTGGCGCTGGATGCCGACGCTTTCAACCTCAATTTGTTTGATTTGGAGCAAGGCGAGACCCTGGAACAGGCGGTAAAAATCGTCAACAGTAGCGGCGGTCCGCAATTGAATATCTTACTGGCCGATGACAAAGGGCGCATCGCCTGGACCTTGATGGGCAAAATTCCCAAGCGGTTCGGCAATGACGGTTTGGTCAGCCGTTCCTGGGCGGATGGCGGCGTGGGTTGGAACGGCTACGTCGAACCCGAAAATTTGCCTAGGGTCATCGACCCGCCCGAAGGTATTTTGGTGTCGGCCAACGACCGCCGGCTGGGCAAAAACTATCCGTATGTTGTCGGTCACCAGTTCGGCAACGGTTATCGTGCCTATAGAATTACCCGGCAACTTGAACAAATGCCGCAGATTGGCGAACAAGCCATGTTCAACCTGCAACTGGATACCGAAAGCGAGTTTTATGTTTTCTACCAGCAGTTGGCCTTGAGTAGCCTGAGCGCCGAAGTGGTTGCGACCCGTCCGGATTTGGCCGAGGCGCGAGAGTATCTGTCGGCCTGGGATGGTCGTGCCGATGTCGGCAGCCTGGGTTTTGCGTTGCTGGTGGAGTTCCGCAAGCAACTGATCGGGTCTGTATTTGGGCCTTTTTTATCGGCCAGCAGGCAGGCCGATAAAAGTTTCAGCTATGCATGGACATATATCGATACGCCCCTGCAAGCATTATTGAATGAAAAACCGTTGCGCATACTGCCCGATGCGGCGCATTATCAGGACTGGAACGGGTTTATCCTGGAGCAGTTGAAACAAAGCATGCAGCATATGCAAGCCCAACATCCGGGGACGGCGCTAATGGGATTGAACTGGGGTAAACTGAATAAGGTCAAACAGTCGCATCCGTTTTCCCGCGCGTTGCCGATACTTAGCGGTTTGCTTGATATGCCGGGCGAGGCATTGCCGGGTTGCGCTTTTTGCGTTCGCGCGGCGGGGCCCGGTTTCGGCGCCAGCGAGAGGCTGGTTGCTGCGCCGGGACATTTTGAAGATGCTATTTTGCATATGCCGGGCGGCCAATCGGGCCAGCCGTTGTCGCCTTATTACCGTGATCAGCAGGACTATTGGCTTAAGGGCTTGCCGATGCCGTTGACGGCGGGGAAGTCCGAACACACCTTGCTGCTACAGCCGTACAGCAAGTAAACATAATAATAGATAGGTTTTATAGGTAGAATAAACGTAACTGGCGGCAAAGACAGGAAGCGGATTTTTTTGTGTCTCGGCTCATGCATTGCCCTTGCATCCGTGAAGTCGTCGTGGTGATAATATTTTCAATTTTTTAACCGGTTTTTGGGGGTTTACCTATTATTAATGAGAAGTTACGAATTAATATTATGAAACGTAATTCTTCAGCAGTTTTGACGGCCACTATTGGCTCTTATTCTGCCTGCGGAGAGTTTGCTATGCATAAACTGAGTAGTTGTCCATGAAACAAGCAAATTTCAGTGAAAAACAGCAAAATCAGGACGGCATTGATGAGCAAGCGGTGGCTTGGTTTGTGCGGTTACGGGCCGACAATGTCTCCGGCAAGGAAAAGGCGTCATTTCTTCGATGGCTGAACCAGTCGGATGCGCATCGCGAAACCTTTGACGAAATCAGCAAGCTGTGGGGCGACGCCGACCTGCTGCAAGCGCTGGTCTACACCGCCCAAAAACATCCTATAGCGCCGAAGAAAACAGCTTTTACTCATTTCAAGCTACTGGCGATAGCGGCTTGTCTGGCCTTGACCTTATTGTTCCGTAGCGAACTGGGGGTTTGGATGCAAGGCGATTATTCGACCGGAGTGGGGGAGCGCAAGACCGTCTACTTCGATGATGGCTCTACCGCTATGCTCAATACCGACAGTTCCATCGCAGTCAGCATGGATGGCCCGCAACGCAGGGTCAAATTACTGAAGGGCGAGGCCTACTTCGAGGTCAAGCCGGACCCCAGACGCCCATTTGTTGTCCAGGCAGTTCATTCGGCGACCCGCGTACTGGGGACCCGGTTTTTCGTGCATGAAAAGAGCGGGAGCGACGAAGTCAAAGTCATGTCCGGTCGGGTTGAAGTGACGGATCGGCGCACTTTGAAGCAGCCGGTGGTTTTGCATGATCGCGAGGCGGTATCGGTCGATGCTTCGGGGTTGGGCGAAATCCGGTTACTGAACTCGGCTTTGGCTACCTCCTGGGTAAACGGTTTTCTGGTGTTTGAGAATGCCTCGCTGGAAAGCGTCATTAACCAGATACACCGTTACAGAACCGGGGCTGTGGTTTACAGGGACAACAGTTTGCGTGAACTCAAGATCAATGGCCGCATCAATTTGCGCGACTCGGACGATATGCTGAGAGTCTTGGGGGAAAACCTGTCGGTAAAAATGACCTATCTAACGGACTGGCTGGTGATTATCGGGTGATGCCGGTTTTAAATTAATCGCCGGTGTTATGCGGTTAGCAGCAAGTATATGACGTATGGAGTGAATGGGGCAAGGGCCAATCTAGGCCCTGAACAGAGCTTAATACAGGTCCCGATAATAGCTGGATGGTTCAGGAAGAGCTATCGAAGTCTCTTCCTGAAGTAAAGAAATTACCTGTCTTTGCTGCTGTCTATAATTTTCTTTTGAATAGCATCAGAAGCCATTTTTATTTGCTTCGCTGCCAGCACCAAAAGCTCGCCTCTCAATTTACTGTGAACATTTTCTGATTTTCCTACTAATGAAAGACCCATTGCGAATTCCATTATTTCATGAAACATCGGATGGGGCCCACCGTCAATAAAATCACGTTTGTCAACCCACGGCAATATGAAAGCATAATCGTCCGGTCTTAAGGCGATGGGTGTCTGGGTTTGAGTTTGATAAAAGGCAATCCAAATTTCTCCGGTTTCGTTTTTAGCCAGATTGAAATCGCGTGAATTGACAATTTGTTGAGGAGGCATGATTTGCTTCCACTGTACAAAAGGGACTCCGTTGTCTATTGTTGCGCTTGCCCTTATGTGCTCAGGATTTAAAGAGGAAACATCGCCTTCCAAATTTGCTTCATTTGTTTTTGGATTATCCGGAGTATCAGGGGGCGTTGGGGGCGTTAATATTTGGATGAAATGAAGGTCGTCCGATAAACCGCCGGTATCCACATTAAAAGCGTCAACCCAAATGCCCGGTTCGCCATTGGGGCCTCCAATGCCGCCCGCCGGAGCATAAACGACCAATATGTCAATATCGGTATTGCCTACTTGATATTGATAATCTCCGGGACTTGAATAAAGTTTGTTGCCGTCTTTTGTCCCGTTTATGGACATGAAGGCAAAGGGCAGCTCCACTCCATTAAACGGATAAAGTGAGGGGCCGGATGCTGTCCTGTTTCCTGGTTCATTGGGCTCAGCCGTATTATCGGGAAAGCTATGAACTGTGTTCTGCTCTGTGAAATGATGGTGCCTCACACCAGTGCCAGCATGATTATAAACAATGTACTTCGTTTTAATGGTTATAGACATAATTTTATGTATTTGTTTATCTGCTTCTAGGAACGGATTTTCGGCTTTCTACGCTTTAATTAAAAGCATATTGCTCTGATATGGACACACATGGTGTGAAAATCCGGGATCAGGTTACGCATTAACGCATCACCGTTAATGTTAGGCTATCACCCATTTTTAGAAAAAGTCAAGATATAATATTTTCAATATGAGGTGAGCCTGACACGTGCGATGCGTCGGCATGTCGCAGCCTTTACTATGAAGTTTCCGGCAATTGCTCCTGTGTCCATGCGCCGTCTATTTCATTTTTTGTGTCTGCCGTGGTATTTTTATGTTGCTCACACGGCATCAGTTAATCGGT
>JALNYY010000230.1 GCA_023229605.1 Methylobacter sp. | reverse complement strand
CAACCTCTAACCAGCCTTCTGCCGCTTCTTTAATATTGATCAGCGTTTCTTCAACTGTTTCGCCTTCCGAAACGCAGCCCGCAAAAGCAGGAATTTCCGCCCAGAAACCGCCTTCTTCAACAGGGTGGACTACAACTTGTAATTTCATAATTGCTCCGGTTTTTTGAATTTTCCTGAAAAACAAAGTGGGTCGATCTGTTTTTCTAACTGTTCTTGAGAAATGACGCGATCATTTAAAGAATCCTGTAAACCGCGCTCAATCATGCGTTTAAAAGCCAATTCTTTAATGATTTCTTCCGCACTGACATCATCAGGCATTTCGTCTAGGTTTTTTTGGACAAATTCTTTTTCTTTGGCAGGTAATGTGGAATTCATAATTTACCTATGTGTTTCGCTAGTTCCCAAGCTCCAGCTTGGGAATTCGGTGTTGGAAGCTCTAGCTTCTCGTCTCGCGAAGCTAGAGCTTCGCCTTCTTGGTTCCCAATCTGGAGATTGGGAACCAACGCAAACGCTGCTATTTATGCATTCTCGATCCCCATCATCATATTGTAATGGCTTTCGTGTTTTAACTTTTTGAAAATTTCTTTAAATACATTCAATTGTTTTTCTATGTTTTCTGGTTCAGCGTACACAACTAAATCATCATTTATAAAATGAGAACCGTCATTTATCCATGAGAATAAAGATTTAAATATTATTTTTTCCTCCCCTTCAAACTCATCAATACTTCTTTCATAATCTAAACCACCGATAATATTGAAGTAATACTCTAATATTCTTCTTAGTGTATTAAAGATGGTGACTTTGTTAATTTGATCTGGATTTTTAATTTCTCGCCACAAAAGCTCATAAGTTGTTTGGATAGGGTTTTCATCATGCATGATGATGTTAGACTGGTTATTAAGGTTACGAACAATCCAAAAAGATTCCTCTTTCCATTTTCCTTGCCTACTTCCCTTGAAGGTTACTTCTTTATGGAAATAAATGTTATGAGTCAGAATAAAAATCTGTTTTATGCCGTTTTGTTTGTTGTGACAATCCTTGATTATTTCCTTAACAAGATTACTTACAATAAATAGTACGTTACTGTCTAGGCTAGAAATTGGATCGTCTATGACAACAACTTTATCACCAGATAGCCCAGACTCTTTAATACTGCCTTTGATCAGTTGGTAGAAATACAGAAAAGTAATAAATGTGTATTCCCCTTCACTAAGTGTTTCTTTAGCATCGACGCCATTTTGGCGTACTATTTTATAACAACCCTTATCTGCATCTGAAATGCTGAAATTTATAAACCCAAAAGACTTTAATGTTTTATTAATCTCGTTTTTTGTGTGAATAATACTGGTGCTATTTGCTTCTTTTTCTGTAATTTGTTTATCAAGATTTTTCTTGGTAGTCTCTCTTTGGTTGATTTGAGCTTGAATTTTTTCCTTGCCAGTTTGCAATCCCTTGAGTTGATTTTGGTAGGTTACTATTTCAGTTGACAACTCATGAGCAATAAATCGCCATATTTCAGATTTTAATTTTGTTTTTTCGTTATCTATATTTTTGGCTGTGAAATTATTTGTTTCAATAATCTTTCTGTATGAAGTGATATATTCTTGTGCTTTAGCTAAATCCGTAGATAAAGATTTTAACCGAACAACATTGCTGGGATATTTTACTTTTTCCTCTATAGTCTGAATATTATTCCAGAATTCTTCTTCTAGTAAGCGAATGTGGGTTTTGAGTCCTGAAAAATCCAGTATTTCAATTGGCCTTTGGATGATTTGTTTCAGATTTTCAATGATGCTTGATATGGCTAGGGTATAGCTTGTTTTATATTCGTTAAGTTCTTTGATTTTCTGGTTATAGGATTCATCAAAGACTAATTCAATTTCGGCTTTTAACTCATTCTGTATTGGTTGTTGGCAAAAAGGACATTGGTTTTCTGTATGTTCTAAATAACCCAGCCCCTGCTTTATCCAGTCACTGTTATTTAGTTTGGCAATCAATGCGCCAACAGGAACATCTTCTTTGCCGACAATTTTTGTGTTTAATATACGATGATTTTCAAGTGTTTCTATATCAGGAATTAATAATTCAGTTATCGGCTCATAGGCTTTCAAACTTTTGCTGAATATTTGGGTGCATTTATCTTTTATAAGTTCGAGGTTCAGCAAGTCTGAAGTATTGTTTTGCTCTTTTTGACATCGTTCAAAAAATGATTTTTTGCTGCCGATAGCACCTGTAAAAGCTTCTTTAAAATCATTTTGGTACTTAGTTTTTATCGGCCAACATTTATCGATAATATTGGTCGTCAATTCCGTTTCTTCTTTGTCCTTTTTGTCAAAAGATTTATGTAATCCCTTTAGCTCAGTTTTATGTACTTCTATTTCTTGCTTAATTTTTTCGATAAACTCCTTGGCTTCGGTGGCTTCTTTACCAAGGGTAAAAATACCTTTAATTGTCTGTGAAAAATGACTTGTTACAAATTCCTTGTTGTAAACCAGTGTTTCGAGGGGATTATCTTGCCAAATCAAGTTGCAATCAGGAAAAGCTAATTCATTAGCTATCACTTTGGATAAAGTGGTTTTGCCACTGCCATTACTGCCATATAAATAATTTATTTCAGTTGGCTCTACTTCAACTTTTTGGGTGTAAGTAGCAGTGTTATTCAAGGCTAATTTTATAATCATGTCTTTGTTTTCTTTTTTCTACTACGTAAGAGGGACTGAACAAAGCGACCACATCATATTTGCCCGTCAGCACTAACTCATCAAATGATTTATTGCACAATATTAAGACCAATTGTCCTAAGTTGGGAGTAACTCTTCTTTTGCGTCAATCCATTCTACCTTGGGAGCATCTTTAGCTCTCTTTATCACCCTACATCCGCCAACAAACTCTCATAAGGTATGCTCAATCCGTCATGCAAACGTTTGATCATCCTCAGGCTCAACGGGCGTTTACGATTAAGCACTTCCGAAACGCGTCCGCTGCTGCCGATATAGGCTTCCAGATCGCGGTTATTCAGGTTTTGTTGTTCCATCCTAAATTTGATGGCTTCAATCGGATCGGGCGGAGTTATTACGTAGTGTTTGTTTTCGTAGGCTTCAATTAACGTAACCAGCACTTCCATTTCGTCGGCTTCCGGTGTGTCAGGTTCCACTTGAAAAACTACTTCTAATCGCTGGAACGCGGCTTTTAGTTCGTCATCGTTACGGATGGGCTTAATAATCATTGACTGTCTCCACGTTAATCAAGTCGTATTGGGCATGGGTGCCGACAAATTTTATCCAGGCGATTCCGGCGCGATACTGCATTTCCACAACTAAACGATATTTGTTGCCGCCGATATTGAATACCACTCGGTTGTTGCTACAAATGCTGGCATTCCGATATTGGTCTTTTATGTCTTGAGGCGACGACCAATTAGCTTTGATAGCTTCTTCGTACCAGCTTTCTAGCGGGCCTTGGGCATCACGATAGGCCGGCTGTTCCCAGAATTTTTTGATCGCGCTTTTGGCAATGACTCGCATGAGTTGCTCGTATTATGCTCCCGAATTGGGAGGATGATAAACAAAGTTACGGCTTTATTCAAATTTGCCTCAACACCCATCCACTTTGTCGGTTTTGCGACAATTCCCTTGTCTTTGCGTTGCATTGTTCTGTCGGTATTGCGCCAATCAAGGCTTACACCCCGCTATTTTCTCCGAATAAACAATTGGCAAGTATTTTGCTTAATTAACATTAAAGGCATTACGCCAGTTAGCTTGAGTTTAGCCATGAAAACACAGCCCTGCCAAATCATCATAGACGACACCACGCTCCGCGATGGCGAGCAATCGGCCGGAGTCGCCTTTTCGCTGGACGAAAAATTGGCGATTGCAACGCAGCTGGCCGGCTTGGGCGTACCGGAACTGGAAATCGGCATTCCCGCAATGGGGCCGGTGGAACGGGAGGAAATCAAGGCGATTGCGGCTTTAGGACTGCCCTCGAAGCTGCTGGTCTGGTCGAGGATGCGCCGCGATGATTTACACGCTAGTCTGGGCTTGAATGTGGACAAGGTCGATTTATCCAT
>JALNYY010000060.1 GCA_023229605.1 Methylobacter sp. | reverse complement strand
TCCGCCTTAATGGCTGCCTGAGCTGCTGTTTGGGCGTTGCCGGTTGCATCCTGAGCTAGGTTACCGGTATTTTCAGCCTGTTGTTGGGCCTGTCCTGCACAATCTTGCGCCGTCCGCGCAGACGTCGCGCTTTCAGCTGCCGCCTGTGCGGCCGTTTCGGCGCGGCTGCTGGCTTCTTGCGCAGCACTGAGCGCATTTTCGGCGTTGGTCCTTGCTTGATCGGCATTACTGGCAGATGTCTGGGCGTGTTCCTGAGATTGCCCAGCCGCTTGACCGGCTGCATCAGCGGATGTTTGAGCCTGACTGGCAAATTGAGCGGCTTGTTGCGCTTCATTCTCCGCCTTAATGGCTGCCTGGGTCGCTGTTTGGGCGCTGCCGTTAGCACTCTCAGCTGCGTTGCCGGCAATTTCAGCATGTGTTTCAGCATGATGGCGAACTAATGAGGCTTGATGCGCATGCTGATCAGCTTGAACTGCACGTTCGGATGCGGCTCGTTGAGATTGTTCAGCTGATTGACAGAAATCTTCACACCGGTTTGCCGCCTGTCTGGCGCGTTCGGCTTCTTGATTGGCAATATCGAGTGCTTCGGAAATATATTCGGACATGAGCGTTACCTTCTAATGTGGTTATTATTATAGTTTTAGGCCAATCGGATTCTATCAGCAAAAGTATTGCCTGAACAGCATCTGGATTATCCAGATAAAAGCCCGGTAGAATCTGTATCGCGCCTCTCTTCGATATCCAGTCCTGTTGATGGACATGCTTTTTATGCCTGATATTACAATGTTTCAATATGCGGCAGATTTCGGATTTGACCACGGTCATTCCTACCGGATACCAAAATATTGGGCAACGAAAGCTGTTGCCCAACGCCTCTACTCAACCGCGTTTAACCAGCGAAGGCACGCGACAACACGGACCCGGCTTCGACATCTATCGTTCCCACGCGCCGCGTCACTGCCATTAAGTTAAGGATTTTTCCGTTCGTCCTGAGCTTGTCGAAGGATGAACGGAAAAATTCCACCCCCGAAGTTAAGCCATTCATGGTTCGACAAGCTCACCACGAACGCTTAACTTCTGACTTCGTGGCTTAACTTAATGGCAGTGACGCGGCGCGTGGGAACGAGGTGATGTGTTGATGTTGATTGCTTTGCCTAAGCGTAATGCAGCAGGTGTTGTCTTCAATATTTAGTGATGACATAGCCTTTCATAATGACGTTCAATGTTACAGGTTTTGGATAGGGGCGTGCCGTTTAATAAGGCGTCGGCGAAATGTCGGCTGTGCCAGGGTATCTGCAAACTGCCTTTGGCGCCGAAGCCGTTAAAAATTGCCAGTTGCTTGTGTCTCGGATGCGAGCCGATAAACGGCTGCCTGTCCTGTGTGCAAGGCCTGATATTGGCTTGATGGTTGATCAAGGTGGCATGACTCAAAGTGGGTGAGATTTGGCTGAGCGCATTTAATAAGTCGATTTTGCCCTGTTCGGTAATCCGGGTGTCCAGGCTTTCCCGGTCGAAAGTTGCGCCGATACGGATTTGATGATCATTCAACGGAATCAGCCAGTTGCCGTAATTGAGGATTTTATCGGCCAGTTCGGCTTGGTGTTCCAGCGTCAGGATTTCGCCTTTGACCGGTTGAAAAGGCAGGCCACAAAACCAGGGGTTTTGTGTTGCCCTATAGCCCTCGCAGAAAATAATCCGCCTGGGGGCGATGTCCTGCCAGCGCAAAGACGGTTGCAGCCGTATGTCCCGGTAATCGATGTCGGCCTGCCGGTAACTGTCGTTGGCAATGAAATAAGCTTTCAAGCAGCTTAATAACGAACGGGTTAATAAGTAGCCGGTCTGTCGTTGTTCCAGAAAACCAAACGGTGTCGCAAGATGGCCGATGCCGTCGCCGAGCGGCCGGATGTCGCCCAAGTAGGGTCGATAATCGGGGTTGTTAAGGCGTTTGCCTGCGTTTGTAAATTCACTTTCGCTACGGAAAATCCGCAGCATCGGTTTTTCAATATAAAACGCTTGCTGGAAGAAATCGGCTAGTTGTGAATAACGATGTTTTGCCGCAGGCAACAGCGTATCGACATCGGTGGATTTTACAAAGCGCATGCCGGTGATCGGATTGATCAGTCCAGCCGCAACCTGCGAGGCGTTTTCCCGGCCGTTATCGACAACGACGACTTTGCAACCGCGTTGGATGAGTTCCCATGCCAGCAAGCTGCCTGCCAGTCCCTGGCCGATGATTAAGTAGTCGATCATGATTTTGAATGGTCATCTGTAGGAGCGGGCCGTGCCCGCGAGTGACATGAGCAAATATTTCACAAGCGTTGCCAAAATATCGCGGGCACGGCCCGCTCCTACTGAGCTAGGCGCTTAATTTAGCCGCCAACGCCACACCGTTAAAACGAATGCCATCCCAGCCGTAACGCATGAAATTCCTGATGTTCTGGTGGCCGGTGCCGTTTGGATCATTTAGAACATCCACCCGGTAATAATCGCCGAACAGGTTTAACGTCTGTTGCTGGTCGAGCCGGTTCAGTTGGGCAAAGGCGAAAATTTTGCAGGAACCTTCGTTGGTACCGGCCTGATTGACCAGCAGCTGTTCATTGAGTCCGTTGCTGAATTCGGTGGCTTGGTAGTCGTAGTTTTCAGTAATGACGGTGATGGTTTCATCAAAACCGACGGTTTCGTTGTTTTTTACTTTTTCAAGAAACGATGCAAGTGACATGTGTAAGTTCTAGGTGAAAGGTTAGCGAAGTAATCCGGAAATCTTTTTAAATTCAGGGTGCGAGGAATCCTTGACCCATTCGAACAACACCGATTCATAATTGGTAATGGTCGCTCCTTGCTGTTGCATGCGCTGCAAGGCATAGAATTTATGTTCCGCCTTGCGCGAGCAAATGGCGTCTTCGACGACATGCACCTGATAGCCGAAATGCATCAATTCCAATGCGGTCTGCAATACGCAAACATGCGCTTCCTGGCCGACCAGGATGATTTGCTTGCGATCGGCGTTGGCTACGGTGTCGGTGAAGCCTTCAGCCGCACAGCAGGAAAAGCCGGTCTTGTCGAAAATCAGGGTATCTTCCGACAATATGTCGGTAATGGCCGCATCCGTAGAACCCAAGCCTTTGGGATATTGTTCGGTTAACAACACCGGGATGCTTAACAACCCGGCGGCTACAACAAGGCTGCGGGCGTTGGCCGTCATCAGTTCGGCGTCGCGCTCAGGCATGGCCGCCGATAATTTTGACTGTAAATCGACGACAATCAGCAGGCTGTTTTTTAACGACAGGAGGTTAGGGTGTATGGTCATTTTAATTTGAAGGAAAGGTTTAGGGGAAGAAGGCTAAGGGCGCAAGGCAAAAGGCAAAAAACACATCCTTCGCCCTTTGCCTTGCGCCTTTAGCCCTTTTTCATAATCCGTGCTTTCTCGCGTTGCCAGTCGCGGTCTTTTGAAGTGGCGCGCTTGTCGTGTAATTGCTTGCCTTTTGCCAGGCCGATTTCCAGCTTGGCCCTGCCGTTTTTCCAGTACATCGACAACGGAATCAAGGTGTAGCCTTTGCGTTCGACCGAACCGATTAGCTTGTTGAGTTCCTGCCGGTGCAGCAGCAGTTTTTTGGCGCGGATAGAATCAGGATTGACATGGGTCGATGCGGATAACAGCGGAGAAATATGAGCGCCGGACAACCAGGCTTCGCCGCGTTTTATCACTACATAACTTTCTTTGAGCTGGATGCGTCCATCCCTCAGGCTTTTAACTTCCCAGCCTTCCAAAACAACCCCTGCTTCAAACCGTTCCTCAATGTAATACTCATGAGTAGCCTGACGATTAACGGCAATAGTGGCGTTTTGCTGCTTGGTATTTTTCTTGGACTTTTTATCGGCCATAAGTGCGGGTTAAGTTTTTTAAACTGACGTAAAGGAATAATTTTGCTATTTTACTCGATATTGCTGCAATAGTCAGAAAAGCTCGCCACCAAGGATACGGAGCACGAAGAAAGAACCTTAAGCTTCGTAGCCTTCGTGGTGAATCTATATAACCCTTTGAGTTTTTACAGGCACACATAATGACGGATACAAAAAAATCACAACATGGCGAATGGTCATCGCGCTTCGCATTTATTCTGGCTGCGACAGGTTCCGCAGTCGGTTTGGGTAATATCTGGAAGTTTCCGTATATTACCGGAGAAAACGGCGGCGGGGCATTCGTCATGGTCTATTTGCTGTGCGTATTGCTGATCGGCATCCCCATTATGATGGCGGAAACCATGCTGGGGCGGCGCAGCAGACAGAACCCCATCAACACCATGGTAACCCTGGCCGAAGAAGCGGGGGCCGATAAAAACTGGCACTATTTGGGCTGGATGGGCGTGATTGCCGGTTTTTTGATCCTCTCTTATTACAGCGTTATCGCGGGCTGGGCTTCGGCTTATGTGTTAAAGGCCTTTACCGGCAGTTTTTTCGGCGCCGATGCAACAACGATAAAAGGGCTGTTCGACGGCTTTATCGCCAGCCCGGTGCAGCTGGCTTTCTGGCATACCCTGTTCATGCTGGCGACCATGTTGGTTGTGGCGCGCGGCGTTAATACCGGCCTGGAAAAAGCGGTGCGTTTTTTAATGCCCAGCCTGTTTGTGATGCTGATGTTGCTGGTGGCTTATGCAATGACTTTTGATGAGTATTATGACCGGGGCATCCAATTCTTATTTACGCCTGATTTCAGCAAAGTGACTGCTAACGGCGTATTGACCGCGATGGGACACGCTTTTTTCACGCTGAGCTTAGGCATGGGCGCCATTATGGTTTACGGCTCTTATTTGCCGAAAGATGTATCGATTTCCAGAACCGTATTTTTGATTGCAGGCACCGATACGGCGGTTGCGTTATTGGCCGGTATCGCCATTTTCCCGATCGTTTTCGCCAGCGGCCTGGAGCCGGCCGCAGGTCCCGGATTGATCTTTCAAACCTTGCCGATAGCTTTCGGCAACATGACCGGCGGTTGGTTTTTCGGAATCTTGTTTTTTGTGATGCTGGTGTTTGCGGCGCTGACTTCCTCCATTTCGTTGATTGAACCGGCCGTTGCCTGGCTGGTTGAAAATAAAGACATGAGCAGGGAGCAAGCCTGTATCTGGTCAGGCTCGGTAACCTGGCTGCTGGGATTCGGCACCATTTTTTCATTCAATCTCTGGTCCGGGTTCAAGATTTTCGACCGAACCATTTTTCAATTATTGGATTATTTGACCGCCAATTTGATGCTGCCTATCGGCGGTTTCTGCATAGCGGTGTTCGCCGGATGGATCATGAAACAGCAGCACACCGAGCATGAACTGGACATGCCTGATGCGCTCAGTTATCAAGTGTGGAAGGTTTTAATCTGCTATGTGTCTCCTGCCGCCGTGTTTCTGGTGTTCCTGCATGTGGTCGGAGTTCTTTAAGCATGACCGTTGTTCAAAAAAGCGCCCTGGTCAAATTCTCGGCGCAGCAGATGTTTGACTTGGTCAACGATATTGAAGCCTACCCGGAATTTTTGCCTTGGTGCAGCGGCAGCCGAATTATCAAGCGCGAAGACGATTTTGTTGAAGCCGAGTTATTGATTTCCAAAGGCGGTTTTAAAAAATCCTTTTCGACCAGGAACAAGATCGATAAAGGGCGCAGTATGACGCTTTCCCTGTTGAACGGCCCGTTTTCCTCACTGGAAGGAAGGTGGGAATTTATGCCGCTACGCGAAGACGCCAGCAAAATCTCCCTGGATCTGGAGTTCGAAATGTCCGGCAAACTGGCAAGCCTGGCTTTTGGTGCAGTCTTTAACCAGATCTGCAACACCATGGTGAGTTCGTTTACCGCACGAGCCAAAGCCGTTTATGGTTAATGTCGAAGTGGCTTACGCCAAGCCTGAAGAGCAGGCGATAGTCGGGCTGAAAATGCCGGAAGGCGCAACGGTTGAGGCTGCGATAAAAGCCTCAAGGTTACTGGAGCGTTTTCCCGAGACCAGCTTGTCCGGGATTAATGCAGGGATTTTTGGCGTGGCCTGCAAACTGGATCAGCCTGTTAGAGAAGGCGATAGGATAGAAATTTATCGTCCTTTGGTTCATGATCCTAAAGAGGCTAGGCGGCAGCGGGCTTTGAAGGGGCCAGAAGCTAGATAATAACTTGTTATAACTTTCGGAGCATAAGTTGAAAGACTCAATACTTTTTACAATTTTGGCTGGCGTCTCGGTATTTGTATTTGGCCAATTTATTCTAAAGCTTGTTTTAGAACCTATTGTCTCGTTTAAAGAAAGCTTGGGTGAGTTGTCTGCTTTTTGCCTTAGAAATAGAGCAAAAATTATCAATGCTAATGCGACAATTGAAATGCGAGATGAACTCAAGCGTTTAAGCTCCACAATAATTTCAAAAAGACAAGCAGTACCCTTTTATCGGTTTTTTTCTTTATTCCTACGGATGCCCAGCGAAAAAAATATAATAGAAAGTTGCCGCTCTTTGAATGCAATTTCAGCCGAAATGGTTAAAGATACATCTAAGCATCAAGGATCTCTTCACGGACCGGTTGAGATATTAATGGAGCTGCAAAACATTAGTAAGCTGTTAGGGGTTCGTCTTGATTACAGTCAGTTATAACAAACGCGTCAAAGGCGACGCTCGTACCTCGCGCGCTTTACGCTTGCGTTAGTCATTTTTTGCAGCGTTGTTGTAATCTGTTGCTCTATTTGCATGAAAGTAAATGAAATTTTAATCATGCTGAAAAATGATGGTTGGTATCTTGCCACAACGCGAGGGAGTCATCGTCAATTCAAGCATCCAATCAAAAGTGGTCGAGTAACCGTACCTGGAAAGCCGGGAGATGATTTGGCTCCCGGCACTTTAAACAGCATATTCAAACAAGCAAAATTAAAGGAGTAACCCATGCGTTACGCAATCGTTGTCGAAAAAGCAGAAAATAATTACTCAGCCTATGTGCCTGATTTGCCAGGCTGCGTTGCTACGGGCGATACCGTAGAAGAAACTGAGCGCGAAATTCGCGAAGCAATCGAGTTTCATATCGAAGGGCTGATTGAAGATGGTTTGCCGGTGCCGCAACCAGCAAGTATCGTTCAATATGTTGAAATCGCCGCTTAAAGTTCCGCAGGCCGGGTTACGCTACGCTAACCTGACCTTGCGGCTAGTTTGTATGAGTCCAATTATGCCCGACATTTCCATGATCGATAGAAGATAAAATTCGGATTTCTCTGTTGCCGCCACGTCGCCGGTTGTCGGGCAACGAAAAGAGGTTACCGGACCTACAGCGGCAGCTGATCTTTTGATGAATCAGGCGCCGGTTTTGATTTGTCGGTCGTGGGCGTGTCATCAACGCCATCAAAGCCAAACAGGCCTGTGATCATTTCCCATAGGGTTTTTTCAAGATCACGCTTCGGTACGTCTACCGTGGTTTCATCCGATGTTTTAATAACGGGAACGGTGCTGGGTTTAAAATCGCCTTGTACGCCGATCAGTTGATCCTTGTCAAAGTACAATGAAATTCTTTTTTGCTCCCTGTCTCCGCCGCCTGTTTGCGCCGAGTAGAGATAGTCCCATCGGCTCTTATGAAAAAAATCAACCAGCATCGGCGAACCCATTATGTAAAGCACCTGGCGTTTGTTCATGTCGGGCCTGAGTTGGTCAATCATCGATTGATCGACAATATTGCCTTGTTGGACATCTATCGTATAGACGCCCGGCAGGTTGGTCAGGATGGTGGTGCAGGAGGCGAGTGTCAGGCTTACTGCGACTGCAAGGATGCAGGATGTGTAGCGGCTGCCGGATAGGTTTAAAGCAAAAAGCGGCTTTCTCATTTGAGGCTGAGGATAGGTTGAAAATATAAAATCATACAGGATGTTAAAAGATTATCCTATAAAACTGTCATGCCCATGCCGGCAAAAAAAGGCTACAATGCGCGCAATACTATATAAAACTGCCTGTACGCAGGCATAAGCGGAGATTAATGGTGGATACCCACGATTTAAGGAATGCAGGCCTGAAGGTGACTTTGCCTCGGGTCAAGATTCTGCAAATTTTAGAAAAACAGGTTGATGAGCGTCATTTGACCGCTGAACAAGTTTATAAGATTCTGCTGAGCGAGGATGAAGAAATCGGCCTGGCTACGGTTTATCGTGTTTTAACTCAATTTGAAGCGGCCGGACTGGTAAGCCGCCATCACTTTGAAGGCGGCAATTCTGTTTTTGAACTTGATAGCGGTACTCATCACGATCATATACTGTGCATGAAGTGCGGCAAAGTGGATGAATTTACCGATGAGGTTATTGAAGCCCGGCAAAAAGAAATTGCAGCAAAACTAGGTTATGAATTGACCGATCACGGCCTTTACTTATACGGTTTTTGCGCTCAGTGCAGGAAATCCTGATTTTTTTATTTTAGATTGTAGGCTTCATGTTTAAACCTCTCATTTTTTATATCGGCTTGCGTTATACGCGGGCCAAACGCCGGACGCAGTTCATTTCTTTTATCACTTTAACCTCCGTTCTGGGCATAGCTCTGGGCGTCACTGCGCTGATTGCCGTGTTGTCGGTGATGAACGGCTTTGAAGCCGAATTACGCGAGCGGATACTCGGCATGACTTCGCATGCGACCGTCACCGGAAAATATGGCCAGCTGGATAATTGGCGGGAACTGGAGCGGAAATTAAAAAACTATCCTCATGTAGAAGGTATGGCGCCTTTCATTAACGGGCAGGTGATGATTAACGCCGACCGGCGCGTAAGCGGCACCATGCTGACCGGGATTCTGCCGGAATACGAGTCCAGGGTGTCGGAAGTCGCCGATAAAATGAAGGAGGGCAAGTTGTCCGATCTGGTTCCGGGCGAATACGGCATTATTTTAGGAGTGGAGCTGGCCAATTACTTGGGCGTTCTTACCGGCGATAAAATTACCGTGATCAGTCCGCAGATCAACTCCACGCCGGCAGGCATTGTGCCGCGCATGCGGCGGTTTACCGTGGTCGGTATTTTTAAGGTGGGCATGTATGAATATGATCGCAATATGGCGATGATTCATCTTGATGATGCGGCCAAGCTGTTTCGTTTGGATGACGCCGTTTCAGGCCTCAGAATCAAGCTGGACGATTTGTTTAATGCGCCGAAAATAACTCATGGGCTGGCAACTGCGTTGTCCGGCGAGTATCAGGTCAGCGACTGGACATCGGCGCACAGTAATTTCTTTAGGGCGATACAGACCGAAAAACGGGTCATGTTTATTATCCTGTTGCTGATCGTCGCGGTGGCGGCTTTCAATATTGTTTCCACGCTGGTGATGGTAGTCACCGACAAGCGCGGCGACATTGCCATTTTAAAAACCCAGGGACTGACGTCAGGTTCTGTGATGGGGATTTTTATGGTGTTGGGGGCGGTCATCGGCGTAGTCGGCACCGCACTTGGAACTGTAGGCGGGGTATTGCTGGCCTTGAATGTTGAAACTATTGTTCCGGCGATTGAAAAATTATTTCAGGTTCAGTTCATGGCGGCTGACGTGTATTACATCAGCGAATTACCCTCCAAACTGGTCTGGTCGGATGTTTATGCGATAGCGGGCATGGCTTTTTCCCTGTCATTAATAGCGACTATTTATCCAGCCTGGCAGGCTGCCAAAGTAAATCCAGCGGAAGTTTTAAGATATGAATAATCACTGCATCTTGCAATGCCAGCAGTTGACCATGCGTTACAATCAGGGCGGACTGGATGTTGAAGTTTTAAAAGGGGTTGATTTAAGCATCGGAGTCGGGGAACGCGTCGCCATTATGGGGGCATCGGGTTCGGGCAAAAGCACCTTGCTGCATTTGCTGGGCGGGCTTGAAAAACCCAGCGGCGGCGAGGTGGTGTTGGACGGCGTTAACCTTAATGCAGTGGGCGCAGGCCCGCTGGCTAAATTAAGAAATAAGTCCCTGGGCTTTATCTACCAGTCGCATCACCTGTTGGGCGAATTTACCGTGCTGGAAAATGTGGCGATGCCGTTATTGATTGGCGGACGCTCGGTAAAAGAGGCGAGCATCCGTGCGATAGAGTTATTGAAACGGGTAGGGCTGGGACACCGGATTGAGCACAAACCCGGCGAGTTGTCAGGCGGTGAACGGCAGCGGGCCGCAGTAGCCAGGGCGTTAATCAATAAGCCGGGCGTGGTGTTGGCGGACGAACCTACCGGCAACCTGGACAGCAAAACCGCTGACCAGGTTTATCAGTTAATGCTGGAGTTGAATCAGGAGCTGAATGTCAGCTTTCTGGTGGTGACCCATGATCATGAACTGGCCGCAAGAATGGGCAAGGTTTTGCATATGGAAGACGGGGTGATTGTAGGCTAAGGAAAAAGTATATAAAACCACGAGGACGACTTCCTTCGTGGTTTATTAATCTTCTTCGCAAGCCTGGTCTTGTGCAGTAAGCCTTTTTTTCGCCCTTTCCGCCCATTTTTTGGTTATATGGTATTTCCAGTAATATTGAATGCCGAAATAACCGCTGGTGGACGAGACTACGCCCATAATTAAACAGCCGATCAGAAAAGGCTGCCAGACATCGCCAAGCCCTGACAGCATGCCGCTTAGCGAAAACTCGGATTCATCGGCGCTGGTCGGCTGGTTCATAAACCAAAGCCCAACTTCATAAGCAAAATAAAACAGTGGCGGCATGGTGATCGGGTTGGTTATCCAGACCAATCCTACGGAAAGGGGCAAATTAGCCCTGAAATAAATGGCGCCCGCAGCGGCAATGGCCATTTGTGTAGGCGTAGGAATCCAGGCGCAAAAAAGACCCACGGCAAAAGCCATGGCAATAGAGCGGCGATTTAAATGCCAGAGGTTAGGTTCGTGCAGCCTGTCGCCAAGAAATTGAAGGCTCTTGTGACGTTTGATCACCTCGGGATCGGGGATGAACTTGTCTATTAGTTTTTGTATGAGTTGCTTTGGCATCGTTATTTTTATTATGAAGGTTACACTTGAGTTAAGTTTATCAGGTTTTCGGTAGCCTAAAAAACACCAAGGTGCTAAATGGTTGTTTCCGCCCTGTCATTTTTAGCCGGACTGATGCTGGTTCAACAGTTTCCGGTATTGCCTGATATTAAATGGTTGATAGTCGGCGGCCTGTTGGCCGGCATTATTGCATGGTTGCGTTATTGGCGGTGCCTGTTTTTTGTGGTCGGCGTTATGTGGGCGATAGCGTTTGCCATGTACCGGTTGTCCGGCCGGCTGCCTGAACAACTGGAGGGTGTCGACCTTCAGGTTGTCGGCGCCATAGCCGACTTGCCTGAACAGGACGAAAAACGCGTCCGCTTTGATTTTATCGCCAGGGACGGCGTGTATGCCGCAATCCAGCCTGCACAATCACCCGCTAAATTGAGATTAAGCTGGTATTACCCTGATCAACAAATCAAGGCCGGCCAGCATTGGGTTTTTACCGTTAAATTAAAACGCGTTCACGGAGCAATGAATCCCGGCGGTTTCGATTATGAGCGCTGGTTATTTACCGAAGGCATCGCTGCGACAGGTTATGTGCGGCCAGCTCCAAAACCTGTTTTACTGGGCAGCGATTCAGCCTGGAGCAGTATTTCCGTCTGGCGGCAGCGCATCTCCGACCGGCTCTCAAACGCATTGGCCGACAGCCCAAGTCTTGGCCTGATAAAGGCGTTGACTATCGGAGACGGCAACGGCATCACTCAAGAACAATGGGAGGTATTTCGCAAGACCGGCACGACTCATCTGGTGGTGATTTCCGGTTCGCACATAGGCCTTATTGCCGGGCTGGTTTATTTTGTGGCGCTTAAATTATGGGCGTGGACAGGATGGTTGGCCTGGTCGCCGCAAAAGGTTGCGGCAGTTGCGGCTTTGCTGGTTGCGGTTTTGTATTCGGGGCTGGCCGGATTCTCCGTGCCGACCCAGCGCTCCGTGGTCATGCTGTCTATCGCCATGACCGCCATTATTCTGCAACGTAACAGCCGCCCCTTTGATACCTTGGCTATCGCCATGTTCGCGGTGTTGATATTCGATCCATTAGCGGTGCTGGCGGCAGGATTCTGGTTGTCGTTTCTCGCCGTGAGTGTGATTGTTTACGCCGTTTCCGGGCGCTTGGGCGGGTTTGGGTATTTTCAGGGCGCAATCAAAATGCATTGGGCTGCGTCGGTGGGTTTGTCGCCCCTGCTGTTGCTGTTTTTTCAACAGGTTTCATTGATTGCTCCGCTGGCTAATCTGGTCGCCGTACCTGTCATCAGTCTGCTGGCTGTACCGTTGTCGCTGCTGGCCGTCATTGCAATGTTTATTTCATCGGCGTTGGCAGGCAAGCTGTTCTATTTCGCAGACCATGTATTGCAAGGTTTATGGCGGCTGTTGGCTTATCTGGCGGACATTCCGTCGGCATCGATAAACCATGCGCCGCCCTCGTACTGGGCATTGCTTTTCGCTGTGCCGGGTGTGTTGCTATTACTCGCTCCAGCCGGCATTCCGGCGCGGTGGCTGAGCATGGTGATGTTTTTGCCGCTGGTGTTCACGGATGTAAAGCGGCCGGAAACCGGCGACATCGATATGACCCTGCTGGATGTCGGGCAAGGCCTATCGGCCGTCGTGCAGACCTCTCATCATCTGTTGGTTTACGATACCGGCGCGAAATTTTCCGAGCAAAGCGACATGGGGCAGAGCGTGCTGCTGCCTTTTTTGCACTCGCAAGATGTAGCCAAAATTGACCGTTTAATCATCAGTCATGGCGATAACGATCATATCGGCGGTGCTGCATCGTTAATGCGCGGTATGCCTGCTGAAAAAGTATTGACCAGCGTTCCTAGGCAGTTGAGCGAGTATGCGCCGATCGAGTGTGCAGCCGGGCAATCGTGGTCATGGGATGAGGTCAAGTTCACCCTGTTGTCGCCAAAGCAGGCGTTTGTTTCGGAAAACGACAACTCCTGCGTACTGAAAATAGAGTCGGGACACGGCACGCTACTGTTGACCGGCGATATAGAAGCCGCCGCAGAATCCTGGTTGATTGAGACTTACGGCGAGGCCTTAAAAGCCGACGTGCTGGTCGCTCCGCATCACGGCAGCAAGACTTCGTCAACGGCCGGATTTTTACAGGCTGTGCAACCTGACTATGTGTTGATTCCGGCGGGTTATCGGAATCAATTCGGCCATCCGCATAAAGATGTTTTGGCGCGCTATCGGCGGGTCAATGCCAAATGGTTGAGTAGCGCCGACAGCGGGGCGATTACCGTTAATGTTAAGAATAACGGATTTGTTGTGCAGGGGATGCGGGAGACGAAAAGCAAGTATTGGAATGTAAAATAATAACCAACTTCTTTACTCTGTAATTAAATAGGACTAGAATAGTCCTCAATTATTGGGGGCAAGGTATGTTACGGCTGAGTAAGTTAACCGATTATGCGACGGTCATATTGAGTTTTATGGCTAGAGACAAGGCGCAGGTTCATGCCGCTATGGAAATAGCGGCGGTGACCGGCATTGCTTTGCCTACGGTCAGCAAAATCCTTAAGCTGTTGGTTAACGCGAAAGTGTTGATTTCGACGCGCGGCGCCAAGGGCGGTTATGCTTTAGCCAGGATGCCTGAAGAGATCAGCGTCGCGACGGTTATCGGTGCTCTGGAAGGACCGATTGCGCTTACCGAGTGCAGTATTTCCCACCAGGGCTGCGAGCAGGCTTCGGGCTGCGATATTGGGGGGAACTGGAGCTTGATTAACCAGACCATCCATAATGCATTGGAGTCGGTGACCTTGGCCGATTTAATCAGACCTGCTGTTATCCCGGAAGAAGTGTTTATTCCGGTCGCCAGTTTATATAGATAGGCAGAAAAATGCTCCTCGGTAATTGCCCTGCATCGCCTAAAGCGCCTACTTTTGGTGCTCTACTACAGGCCATCCATGGCCTTATGCATTTTTCTGTAACCATTACTTCCATGTAATTAAGAGATTTTATGTCAGCAAGTGAACAAGAAATCAAGAATCTGATCGGTAAGGAATACAAACAAGGGTTTGTAACCGTATTGGAAACCGACACTTTCCCGCCCGGACTGGATGAAGCGGTTATTCACCGGTTATCGAAGGTCAAGAATGAGCCTGAGTTTATGCTCGAATACCGGCTGAAAGCGTTTCGTCATTGGCAGACACTGACGCCGCCAAAATGGGCGTTCGTTAAGTTCGATCCTATCGATTATCAGGCGATCAGCTATTATTCAGCGCCTAAACGCAAGGAAGACGGGCCGAAAAGCCTGGACGAGATCGACCCGCAAGTCTTGGAAGCCTACAAAAAACTCGGCATTCCGCTGGATGAACAGGAGCGTCTGGCCGGTGTTGCGGTCGATGCGGTTTTCGACAGCGTGTCGGTGGCGACGACGTTTAAAGGCAAGCTGCAAGAAGCGGGCGTTATTTTCTGCCCGATTTCGGAAGCCTTGCGTGAACATCCTGACCTGATCAAGCAATATTTGGGTTCGGTCGTGCCGCCTACCGACAATTACTTTGCCGCTTTAAATGCCGCTGTATTTACCGATGGCTCGTTCGTCTATATTCCCAAAGGCGTGCGCTGTCCGATGGAATTGTCGACCTATTTCCGTATCAACGCCGCCAATACCGGGCAGTTTGAACGAACCTTGATTATTGCCGATGAAGGCAGTCATGTGTCATATCTTGAAGGCTGCACCGCGCCGATGCGCGATGAAAATCAGCTGCATGCGGCGGTGGTTGAGTTAATCGCGATGAAAGATGCGACCATCAAATACTCGACCGTGCAAAACTGGTATCCCGGCGATAAAGAGGGCAAGGGCGGCATCTATAATTTCGTGACCAAACGCGCCGATTGTCGCGGTGAGAATTCCAAAGTGTCATGGACACAGGTGGAAACCGGTTCGGCGATTACCTGGAAATATCCAAGCTGCATTTTGACCGGTGACAATTCCACCGGCGAGTTCTATTCGGTGGCGCTGACCAATAATTATCAGCAGGCCGATACCGGCACCAAGATGATCCATATCGGCAAAAACACCAGCAGCACCATTATTTCCAAAGGCATTTCGGCAGGCAAGGCGCAGAACACGTATCGCGGTCTGGTCAAAGTGTTAAAAAGCGCGGAAAACGCCCGTAACTATACCCAGTGCGATTCTTTGTTAATCGGCGACAAATGCGGCGCGCACACGTTTCCTTATGTGGAGGTCAAGCAGCCTTCGGCTCAGGTCGAACATGAAGCGACGACGTCCAAGATCAGCGAAGACCAGCTGTTTTTTTGTCAGCAGCGCGGACTGTCGGCGGAAGATGCGGTATCGATGATCGTCAACGGTTTTTGCAAGGAAGTATTCAGGGAGCTGCCGATGGAGTTTGCGGTGGAGGCTCAGGCGTTGTTGGGTTTGAGCTTGGAAGGTTCGGTAGGTTAACGTGTGAGGTTAAGGTTATGGAATTAAAAAGACAATATATTGTTGATGAAGACAATCATAAAGTTGCGGTACAGCTTGATATTGATACTTTTGAAAAAATTGAAGATGTTCTGGAGAATTACGCGTTAGTTCAGTTTATTAATGCGGATGAAAGCGAAACGCTGAGTATTGAAGAAGCAAAGAAATATTATGCGACTCTGGATAAAGCTTGATGAAAGTCGAGTACAGCAAAAAATTTTTAAAGCAATTGGCAGCAGTCCCCATTGATATTCGGTCAAAGATTGAAAGCTTTGTATTTGATGAATTGGTTTCAACATCATCCATTTATGAAATGGGTAAGGTTGAAAAAATGAAAGGTTATGACGGTTTTTATAAAGTCAGATTTGGTAATTACCGGCTGGGTTTAGTGATTGAAAATGAGCTGATTACTGTAAAGGTAGTCATGCATAGAAGAGAAATTTATAAATTTTTTCCTTGATTTTATAAGGCCGTTCATGAGTAATTCGAATAAAACAAAAGATGCCGATTTGAACAATATCATTGCAGAATGGGGCATGACGGGGCTTGGAGTAATAGGAGTTGTCGTTTTCGTTCTATATCTCTTTAATTTCCATTATGGCTTATCAATTGAAAATGATGATTGGGGAGCTTTTGGCGGTTACTTTGGAGGGATACTTAGTCCAGTTATTGCTTTATTTGCATTTTATTTGATAGCCAAGACTTATGAATTACAAAAAACGGAGTTAGAAGCGACAAGAAGATTGTTAAAGGAGTCAACTGATGCTCAAAAGAACCAAATAAAATTAGCTGCACTGACAGCACTTTTAAATTCGAATTTGATGAGAATCGATACACTTAAAGCTGAAAGTTTTGTTTTTAAGGGTAGATTACCGATTCCTGAAAAAAAAACTCGTGTCGAAAGACAAATCGAGCAAGTAAACGATATAGTCAATGGATCTACAAATCCTGGTTTAGACAGGATAAATACTAGGCTTGATGATATTGAAAGTGAGATTGTAATATTACAGAATGAAAATAACAGCTTAGAACAACAGATAAAATCATTCTTAGGTTAAGTCATGAATAACAAATGCACAGCAGTAATAAAACAAGACGGTGATTACTGGCTAGGCTGGATCGAAGAAATCCCAGGTGTTAATTGCCAGGAAGCAACTCATGATGAATTGGTTGAAAGTTTAAGAGTCACTTTGCAAGAAGCTTTGGCTTTTTATTCATGAACAAAAAATCAATAAAGTTTGTAAAAATCCGGGTGTAAAATCCGTTAAATAACACAGGTAAAACGACATGCTCAGCATAAAAAATCTTCACGTCAGCGTTGGCGACAAGCCCATTCTTAAAGGCATTAACCTTGAGATTAAAGCGGGTGAAATTCACGCGATTATGGGGCCGAACGGTTCCGGTAAAAGCACCTTGTCGCATGTGTTGTCGGGCAAGGGCGGTTATACCGTGACGAGCGGCTCGGCGACTTATCAGGGTAAAGATTTGCTGGAGATGGCTCCTGAAATCAGGGCGCGCGAGGGCGTGTTTTTAGCGTTCCAGTATCCGGTGGAAATTCCCGGCGTCAGCAATATCTATTTGTTGAAGGCTGCGTTGAACTCCATACGCAAGCATCATGGGCAGCCCGAAGTTGATGCGATGGATTTTCTGATGCTGGTTAAAGAAAAAGTGCGCTTGCTGGAAATGGATGAGAAGTTCCTTTACCGCGCGGTTAACGAAGGCTTTTCCGGCGGCGAAAAGAAACGTAACGAAATCCTGCAAATGGCTATTTTGGAACCCAAGCTGTGCATCATGGATGAAACCGATTCGGGCCTGGACATCGACGCGTTAAAAATCGTCTCGGAAGGCGTTAATTCACTGCGTTCGCCGGAGCGTGCGTTTGTGATGGTCACGCATTATCAGCGCTTGCTGGATTACATTAAACCGGATTTTGTCCACGTTTTGGCGCACGGCCAGATCGTCAAATCCGGCGGCGCCGATCTGGCATTGGAGCTGGAAGAAAAAGGCTACAGTTGGGTTGAAGAGGCGGCAGCGTAATGAATACGGCGACAGCAAGCCATTATGCGGCTGAATATCAAACGATAGCGCCTGTATTGCCTGGGCAAAGTTTGCCTTGGTTGCAGGCGTTAAGAGCCAAGGCATTGGAGCAATTCTCGGCGCAGGGCTTTCCGTCGCCACGCGAGGAAGAATGGCGATACACCAATGTGTCCGGCATTGAGAAGAAACTGTTTGCGCCGTCGATGGATGTAACTGCCGGTGATGTCGATGCCGAGTGGCTAAAATCGTACCAGCCGCAAGATGCTTGGGTCCTGGTTTTAGTGGACGGCCATTTTTCAGCGGAGCTTTCGGTCTTAGACGGCCTGCCCGAAACCGTTTCGGTGATGGGCATGGCCGATGCGTTGGCAAAACAGCCCGATAAAGTGGAAAAATATTTAGGGAAGGCTGCCGATCAATCAGAACACAGCTTCATTGCTTTTAACACCGCATGGTTTACCGATGGCTTGTTTGTGCATGTGCCTGCCAAACAGGTTTTAGACAGGCCGATACAGTTGCTGCATATTGTGACCGGCGCTGATGTAATGGCTACGACCCGCAACATCATTATTGTCGACGAAATGGCCGAAGCCAAAGTCATAGAGACTTTTATCTCCAGGGATGGAGTGTATGCCGCAAGCCAGTCGGAAACTGGCGCGGCGAACTCCTATTTGACCGCTGCAGTCACCGAGGTTTTTGTCGGTCAGAATGCCGATCTGACGCTGTATAAAATGCAAAGCGAGTCTGAAAAAGCCTATCATTTTGGCGGCAGCTACATTACGCAGGCTCGCGATGCGCGGTTTACACATCACAATTTCGCCTTTGGCGGCTTGCTGGCGCGCAGCGATATTCATGTCGATCTGGATCATGCGTCGGAGTGCGAGCTGAATGGGTTGTATTTGGGCGTCAAGCGTCAGCATATCGACAACCATACCCGCATCAATCATTTGAAACCTTATGCCATCAGCCGCGAACTGTACAAGGGCGTGCTGGACGACAGGGCCAGAGGCGTGTTTCAGGGCAGGGTGATTGTGGCTGTCGATGCGCAGAAAACCGATTCGCAAATGAACAACCGCAACCTGCTGTTGTCGGACGATGCCGAAGCGGATACCAAGCCGCAGTTGGAGATTTATGCCGATGACGTCAAATGCGGGCATGGAGTGACGGTCGGGCAATTGGATGAAAAATCCGTTTTTTACCTGCAATCACGCTGCGTTGATGAAGAAACTGCGCGTAATATGCTGACCTTTGCGTTCGCCAACGAGATGGTCGATAAGGTCAAGATTAAAAGCTTGCACGATATGGTTTTGGAACAAGTGTTGGCGCGCTTCCCGCAGGAAGGCGTAAACAAGGAATGGCTATAAAATATCGGCAATGTTGATGGTGATCTGCTCTAATTGAGTCAAGGTGACAGTATCGCCGACCCGCAACGTGGTTTTTTCGCCATAACAATCGCCGTGCGGTTGGCGGTATACTTCCAGGCAGGAGTCGTTCAGGTTCATCAGCCAGTATTCAGGAATACTGTAACGGGCATATAAATGTAGCTTCTGGTTTTGGTCGAAACTAAGCGAACTGTCGGCGACTTCGATCAGCAGCAATACGTCATCGGCATTTGGGTGACGGGAACAATAGAAATCGTCGTTCGGCTTTAACAGCATAAAGTCGGGTTCGGGTTCTGAAAGATCGCCGAGCTGTAAGGGATTTTGAACGCTGAGTATAGCTTTGTCGAAAACTAAAGTTGATAGGAAGTGGGTTAAACGTATTACATGACCTGAGTGATTACAACCAATAGGTGCCATTTCCAAGATTTCTCCTTCGATGAGTTCAAGACGGCTGTCAGGCGGAAAAATATTAGCTTCACCTAATTTTTGCCATTCTTTGACGTCGGTCAGGTGTTTACGCACATTCGTAGTTGCTATAGCCATGTTCTTAATCAGAGTCAGGTAAGAATGATTGGAATATAATACGTTGTAATTGAAGAATCAATGTTATCGGAAATAATACTTTAATAAATATGACAAACTTTCCCGTAGAAAAAATCCGCGCCGATTTCCCCATATTGGCTGAAAAAATACGCAACAAGCCGCTGGTTTATCTGGATAATGCAGCTACTTGCCAAAAGCCGCAGGCGGTTATAGACAGCATCGTGTATTTGTATAGCCATGATTATGCCAACGTGCATCGAGGCGTACATACCTTAAGCGTACGTTCCACCGATAAATTTGAAGCCGCTCGCACCAAGGTTAGAGACTTTATCAATGCCGCCGGCGACAAAGAGATTATTTTTGTCAGAGGCGCTACAGAAGCCATCAACTTGGTCGCGCAAACTTACGGCAAAGCCAATATCAAGGCCGGTGATGAGATTTTAATTACCGCGATGGAGCATCATTCTAATATCGTACCCTGGCAAATGCTGTGCGAGCAGACCGGTGCAGTCTTAAAAGTTGCGCCGATTAACCTGCAAGGCGAGTTGATCTATGACGAGTTTGAAAAACTGATCAGCGATAAAACCAGGCTGGTCTCAGTCGTGCATATGTCCAACGCTCTGGGTACGATCAATCCGGTTAAAAAGATCATTGCAGCGGCTCATGCCAAAGGCATACCGGTACTGCTGGATGGCGCGCAGGCTATCCCGCACATGACGGTGGACGTGCAGGACCTGGATTGCGATTTTTATGTTTTCTCAGGACATAAACTTTATGGCCCGTCCGGCGTAGGCGTGTTATACGGCAAACAGGCTTTACTGGAAGCCATGCCGCCGTATCAGGGCGGGGGCGATATGATCCGCAAAGTCACCTTCGAGGAAACCGAATATAATACCTTGCCTTACAAGTTTGAAGCAGGCACGCCCAGTATTGCCGATGTAATAGGTTTGGGCGCGGCCATCGATTATCTGAATGCCATCGGTATGGATAATATCGCCGTCTATGAAGCCGAGTTGCTCGATTATGCCACTGCAAAAGCCAAACAAATTAAAGGGCTTAGAATTATCGGCGAGGCCGAGCATAAAGGCGCTATTCTGTCTTTTGTGCTGGATAAAATACACCCGCACGATATTGGCACCATGCTGGACAGCTTAGGCATCGCCATCAGGGCAGGGCACCACTGCGCAATGCCGGTCATGGACTTTTTTCAAGTACCGGCGACGGCGAGAGCATCTTTTGCAATGTATAACACTAAAGAAGAAATTGACGTTTTAATGAAAGGCATAGAGTCCTTGATTGAGGTATTTGGCTGATGTTTGATGATCTACGCGACCTCTACCAAGAGGTTATTTTCGACCACAACCGTAACCCGCGTAATTTCCGGGTCATGGACAATGCCGACCGGAAAGTGGAAGGCTTTAACCCGCTGTGCGGCGACCGTTTGACCTTATATTTGAAAATGGATGGCGATATGATTGCCGACGCCAGTTTTCAAGGCTCGGGCTGCGCCATTTCGACGGCCTCGGTTTCGTTGATGACCGAGATAGTCAAAGGCAAAACCGAACAGGAAGCCGAGGATTTATTCAAGAAATTCCATGAAATGACCACCGGCAAAGATGAACAGATTAATCTTGAAGCGGTCGGCAAGCTGGCGGTATTGGCCGGCGTGCGCGAATATCCGGCGCGGGTCAAATGCGCGACGTTGGCTTGGCACACGCTGGATGCGGCATTGAAAAATGAACAAGAATCCATTTCTACAGAGTAATACTTGGCCGAGCAAACTTCATCGCAACAATACGTAGGGAAACTGGCCGTATTTTACTCAGGGCAGGGCGACAGTCTGCCGTTCCAGCAACTTGCAGAAAGATTGGCCGTTCCTTTGCATCAATCGCTAAGTAGCGACAGCGCGGAAGAATTCTTTTTAACCTGGCGCGACGGCTGTCTAAAACTGCTCGACTGCCGCGCCTGCTCCCGGCAGGCTCGCGGCATACACACCATCCATGGCGATAAAGAGTTGCTAAAAAAAGGCGGCTTGGCGGTGGATATAGAGCCCCGCAACGGAGAGCAACGCTCATGGCCTGCGCCTAAAGACGGCGCTTTGGCGCAGGCGTTGGGACGCAAAACCAGGACCGTGGTCGATGCCACCACCGGCTGGGGGCAGGACAGTCTGCACATCTTCCGTATGGGGTACGAGCTGATATGCATCGAACGTTCCCCGGTCATGGCGGAATTGTTAGCGGATGGTTTTAACCGGTTGGCGCAACTGGACTGGATGCAGCGGCTGAATCTTGAGTCGCCCAGATTGTTACAGGGCAACGCCATCGAACTGCTGGCCGATTTGGAAAGCCGACCCGATTGCATTTACCTTGATCCGATGTTTCCGCCAAAACGCAAAAAATCCGCATTGGCAAAAAAATCCATGATGGTATTGCGCGACCTGCTGGGCGACGACCAGGACAAGGAGCAGCTTTTTGAGGCCGCCTTACAGGCAGCCGGAAAACGGGTGGTGGTGAAAAGCCCCGATTACGCAGAACCTTTAGGCGGTAAACCTAGTCAAAGTTTTCAGGGCAAGTTGTTGCGTTATGATGTTTACTTAAAAGGCTAAAGGTACAAGGCGAAAGGCACACGGTTCATATGGAGCTGGAAGCGAGTCGTCAGTTTTTAAACACTACGATAACGGATAAAAAATGTCGGATTGGATAGATGCAATAGATGAAAATGCCTTGGCGAACGGCGAGCACATCGTCGTGGATATCGATGGTACGGAGGTCGCCATCTTTAAACTTGACGGTCAATTTTATGCGATTGAAGATGTCTGCACTCACGACGGTGCCGAAATCGCCAGCGGCAGGCTGGAAGGCGACGAGATTATCTGCCCCCGTCACGGTGCTCGTTTTTGCGTAAAAACCGGCGCGGTAAAATCCCCGCCCGCCTATGAAAATATCGACTGCTTTCCGGTCAGAATCGAGAACGGCAAAGTGCAGGTCAGGGACAATCGCTGGGATTGACGTAGTTGCAGGGCAGTGATCGCCATGCCTGACAGGGCGTAGGTTATTTACAAAAGTGATATCCCCGCTTTAATTCGTCAAAATATCGGTCAACATCGCTAAAAGGGGGGGCTGTAAGGATTCGTGCGAAAATGGGCAATAATTGCAGCAGCGCCGCTTCGTCGCTGAGGTTTTCCAGTTGCTTGAGAATCAACCAGTCCGACCATCAGTCGGATGGGCTTAACGGGTCTGCCCGCCTTGGCAAAATGGTAAAATCGGTTTGATTCCCCCTCCGGTTTTGCATGCACTCCAATCTTGATACCACGTCATTGCGCCAGTCATTTTCGGTCGCTAGGCGTAGCGAAATTCGTATTTTTTGATGTTATTACAGACGCAAACCAAATACACTATGTGACATCTGCCTTATATTTTGTAAATCATTATGCGCCTTCCACCTAAACACCAACGTGACGTTCTAAAAATCGGTGAATTGGCTGAAGAGCTGGGTACTACACCAAGAACCATTCGCCTGTACGAGGAGCTTGGTTTGATCGCCCCAGACCGTACCGAGGGCGGCACCCGGCTCTATGCCAAGAAAGACCTGAAACGCATGGCTATCGCTTTGCAGCTTGGGCGGGTCGGAATCGAACTGGAAGCAGTGCAAAAGCTTGCCCAGACTAGGGAGCAATGTGGATCGGGCAAAGAAGCCTCAGCCGCTATGCAGCCGCTGTTGGACGATTTGCGCAAAAGAGTTCGCGGTCTGCTGAACGACCTGGAAGAACTGGATCGTGATCTGGAGCGGGCGGACATGCTGATCCGCCAATGCGAAAATTGCCAAAATCGTCCCAATCGGAAGGATTGCCCGAATTGCCCGGTTAACAAGAACGTCGATTTGACCAATATCGTTCGCCTTATTTGGGATCCAAACTGTCCCTGACGGCATTGACTCTGCTTTTTCAAATCATTGATAAATGAAAAAGCAGATTATGTGTTAAACCATGCCACCAGAGTCGAATGATCTGTCAACACTTTTCCGGACACAAAGTTAAGCAAATTTTAGCTACATTTCGTAGTCCACTGGCGACACATAATGATTGGCGGAATGAAGTCGCTCACGGTTGTAAAACACCTCGATATATTCA
>JALNYY010000059.1 GCA_023229605.1 Methylobacter sp. | reverse complement strand
TTTTGCTGCTCGACCAGCGTCTCGTTAAACTCGGATGCGGCATCCGGCTTTGGCGCTATCCAGATAATATGATCCAGATTGCCAAGCTGCCGGAGTTGACGGCTTAATGACTCGATGGTGACCGCAGGATCGATGACTATCGATTGCGCAGCCGTATAAACCGACCGTATGGCCTGTTGTTGCTGCAAGCTTCCGCCGATAATCAGCACGCCGTCGTCATGATTGGGGAGCAAACCTGCATTTTTACTGTCGATAACAGAACGCCACAGCGGAGCCAGTACGGTTGGAAGCACGTCTTCAACTGCCGCCTCAACCCAGGCTTTGCCGACAGTATTGCGTTCCTGCGGTAACTCGGCATTCGGCAGCCAGTAGGCATGCTTCGCAAAAGGATAGGTGGGCGCTGCAATCCGCCGCGGCTGCCTGCCCCCGACAGCTTGATCACCATCCAGCAACGACCAGTCCACTTCAACGCCGGACAGCCAAAGCAATGCAATTCTGTCCCAGTCGCGCTGCGCGACCAGCGAGCGGATAAACGCCCGCCCTGCATCGCCTTCGGTCAGTTCCCTGAATTGGGCGGGAACCGTCTTGCTGTTGAACTGGTAAACCTGGGCATCACGCTCCTGATTTAAGCAGAATGCGCCCAGCTTGCCGATCAGATCCTGACGATCCGTAATCACCAGCGCCAGACGCTCCTCCATAGCCTGACGGCCTGTCTGCAAGGTATAAACCAAATCGATCAACGATACCGACCGGCTGTTGTCATCGCTTAGCCAGTCGACATATTTCTGCGCATAAACCTGCAATTGCGGCCTCGTCTTGGCCGACAGCACAAACACCAACGGCCTAGCCACATCGTCGGCAACTGCGTCAACATTCAATGGATACTCCGCCAGAACCGCATGCGCATTGGCGCCGCCGGAACCGAAACTGCTGACTGCGGCGATTCTCGGCCCGCCGTCTGTCGGAGGCGTCCAGGGTTGCAAGCGGTCGACAACATATAAGCAGGAATCGGACAACTGAATATGTTCATTAAGCTGATGGAAATGCAAGGATGCAGGCAACTGCCGATGTTGCAGGCACAGTACCGTTTTCAACAACCCGGTAATTCCGGCCGCCGCTTCCAGATGTCCCAGATTGGTTTTTACCGAGCCCAAACCGCAGCTTTTTTCGGGCTGCATGCCGGACTGTGCAAAAGCCTGTTTCAGGCCTTGAACTTCAATCGGATCGCCCAGCGAAGTGCCTGTGCCGTGCGCTTCAATGTACCCCAATGACTGCGGGTTAATTTTTGCAGCCTGCCACGCGGTTTGCAGCAGCCGGGCTTGCTGCTCAGGGTTGGGAACGGTCAATCCGCCGGCCTGCCCGCCGTGGTTACAGGCTGTGCCTTTAATCACGGCGTAGATTCTGTCGTGATCGGACACCGCCGAAGCCAGCGGTTTCAGCAGCAGCATGACCGCACCTTCGCTACGCACATAACCGTTTGCCTGTTGATCGAAAGTTTTGCAACGGCCGTCTTTCGCCAGCATGCCGGCCTTATAATAAGCAATACTGTTGGCCGGATGGCAGATCAGGTTGATGCCGCCGACCAGCGCCTGCGACGACTCCCCCGTCTGTATCGACTGCACCGCCTTATGCACCGCCACCAGCGAACTGGAACAGGCGGTATCCAGCAACAGGCTGGGGCCATGAAAATCGTAAAAATAGGAAATCCGGTTGGCCAGCACCGCCATTGAATTGCCGGTGCCGTAATGCGCATCGACCGGGCCGCGGGACTGATCCAAAAGCCGGGCGTAATCGGAACCGCTGGCGCCGATAAAAACCCCGGTATTGCTCCCTGCCAGCGAATCCGGCGCATAGCCTGCCTGTTCGATTGCCTGCCAGACTAGCTCCAGCAAAATGCGCTGCTGGGGATCCATGGATTCCGCTTCCGCAGGCGATATGCGGAAAAAAGGCGCATCGAATGCAGCCACATCATCCAGAAAACCGCCCCGGTCAATACCCTGATGCTTATACACCGGATCGATTTCGTCAGGCCACTGCCAGCGCCCTGCCGGTAACTCGCCGACGGCTGAAGCGCCGGTCTGCAAACACTGCCAAAACTCCTCGGGCGTGTCGATGCCGCCGGGCAACCGGCAGGCCATGCCGACGATTGCGACATCCTGCGTACTGGCCTGGCCCTGCGGTTTTGTTACTACACATTTTGTCTGCTGCGCTTCGCGCTTATTATCTTGCTTTTGCTCCGGGACAACATGTTCATAGAGATAACCGGCTATTTTGTCGGCTGTGTTGTATTGGAAGAAAAAGGCCGGGGTTAGCGGCAGTTGGTACCTGAACGCAATTTTCTCGTTCAACTCAAGCAAGTCGGCGGAATCCAGCCCCATCTCCATCAGCGGCCTGTCGAACGAAAACGCCGATTTTCGCTGTTCGCCCAGGCAATCGCTAAGCGCATTTTGCAGATAGCCGCGAATTTCGGAGCGCGTAAACCGGGTGTTTTTTGCAGCATCAATGCGCATGTCATTGCGGCTGCGATGATGAATATCGTAGCTAACTAATACGCCGCAGCCTTCGTTTTTATGGTCGTGGGGCCTGTAGCCCGGCATCACCCGTTGAATTGTCGCGCCATGCAATTCATGGAAGCGCAAAATAGGATCTGCCGGCACGCCATGCTCGTTACGCTGCCGAATATAGTCTTCAAGTGCAAGCCCGGCGGTACGATCGAAGTTTTTGCACAGCGTAACCGCCACCACCGCTTGCACGTCTTTTTGCAGACTGCGGTAAACCAGCATAAATTCCAGCAGCTGATCGCCCAGATTTTGTTGTTGCATGTCCGGCAGGATATTGACCGCCAGCAGTTGCACCACCGTGGCCTCTGGATTATGCAGCGAATCAATCTGCGTGACCGCTATGCCGTCCAATACATCCGCACTATCGATGCGTTGGGAATAAATGACGCCGACAACCGCATCACCGACTGTCAGCACCAACTGTCCTTGCGGATGGCGGCCGATTCTTTGTTTTAAAACAGCTTCAGGCGTGCGCAGCTGTTCGGCCCAGCAGCGTTCCTCCAGCACCAGCAATGCGGGCAGATCATCGGCCTGCGCAGTACGAATGCAGTATCTCCTGCGCTCCAGATGCTGTAATAAATACTGGTTGCACGATGCGCTGTCTGGAAAATGCCCTGGCGGCTGGTGTGACGGAAGCAACCCCGCGGCCGAAGCCGCCAACAAACAGTCTGCCGGAGCTATGGCTGAATGTTGCAATAACCGGCCGATGTCATGTTCAGCAGTGGACGTATCAGTGCCGGTAGAAATAAAGCAATCTGCAAGCCGCGCCTGACCGCGCCTTATCATTTCAGTAGAACACTGTTTAAACAGTTCTGATAAATTTTCCGTCATGGTCTGTTCAGAGGTTTCTCTGGTTGATGGTTATTGTATAAACAGCATTCTTTGGATTGCCCGATTTATGCACGACTGGCATTCGCGGGGTCAAACCGAAGCCAATCGCTCTTCCTTTATTAGAAACTTACACGAAACAGCCAGAACACTCAAGGCACATACGATACAATTGAGCTAAATATAAGAAATCGCCCCAAACCCGCCGCAAAAAAGCAGCGCGGCATCCCGGAATTGTTCAGCCGCGCAGAGTTATACTGGCTTGGCAATTGATGGTAATGTTGGATTGCCCTCTGGAACTAGAGAACTGACTGAGAACCTGCAAGCATGATTGAACCGGAAAAATTCAAATTAATGGCTATTGCTTTGGCGATAGGCTTACTGATTGGCCTGGAGCGCGGCTGGCAATATCGCGACAAAGGCGAAGGCACGCGTATCGCCGGTTTGCGCACCCATGGCCTGATCAGTTTGCTTGGCGGGCTATGGGGCATATTGGCACAACAAACAGAGCCTTTGCTGCTCGGCTTGGTATTTTTGTGTTTGACGTTGGTATTCTTGCTGGCATTTAGCAAACGACTCGACAAATTTGAAGATTTCAGCATTACCGGCGTTATTGGTTCTTTGACGACCTTTACGCTGGGGGTGCTGACCGTTTACGGGCACATTACCCTTGCAGCAGCCGTTGCAGTCGTAATCTCATCGTTACTCGGATTCAAGCCATTATTACATGGTTGGATGAAAAAACTGGAAGAGCGGGAATTACATGCGACCCTAAAGCTGCTATTGATTTCGGTGGTTATTTTGCCGGTTTTACCGAATCGCAATTTTGGTTCCTGGGCGACATTAAATCCCTATCAAATTTGGTGGATGGTGGTTATGATCGCGGCTATTTCCTATTTAGGCTATTTTGCAATCAAAATCGTCGGTAATCAGCACGGCCCCGTATTGACCGGCCTATTAGGAGGGGTGGTCTCGTCAACAGCTGTGACAATCAACTTATCAAGGCTTGTGACTCAGGATGCCATTATGGCTGATGCATTAGCGGCCGGCATTTTAACAGCTTGCGCCACCATGTTTTTGCGCACCCTTTTACTGACTTATATTTTGAATCCGCTTCTATTTAGCACGCTGCTGCCCGCATTGTTGTTGATGGGCGCAGTAACGTATTTGGCGGCGCTATTCTTATGGTATCGGGCACGAAATATTCAGACTAATGGCGAAGACAGACTGGAAAACCCTTTTCAGTTGGGAATGGCCTTAAAATTTGGCGCCTTGTTAGTGGTGATTATGTTGCTATCCAGAGTGATACAGTCTTATTACGGCGAGTTGGGCACCTATTTTCTTGCTGCCGCTTCCGGCATCGCGGATGTTGATCCGATTACATTGACCATAACTCAGATGAGTAAGGAAGGCTTAGCCATTGAGATAGCTCAGCGTGCGATTTTAATTGCTGTCGCGGTGAACTCGATCGTTAAAAGTATAATTGCTTCCATTGTAGGCAGTTGGGCTTTAGGATTGCGGATTTGTTTGATCTTGACAACTGCAATCGCCGTTGGGTTATTGATTTAACATTTAAGCGAAAACGCCCCAAATCGTAGCTGATTATGAAGTAAATCCCGGAATGACCAGGCGTTTCTCTATTAGGCGTGCTGCAATCACAATCAACGAAACCAAGGCGAGATAGACAATGGCCGCCAATAAATATGCCTTAAAAAACTGAAAGTTGGTAGCAGCCAGCTCTTGTATCCAAGCAAAAAATTCAGTGTATTGAATCAGGAATGCCACCGAGCTGTCTTTCAAATTACCAATCACCTGATTTGTCAGCGCCGGCACTGACAAGCGCATGACTTGCGGCAAGGTGATCAATTTAAAAATTTGCCTTGGACTGAATCCCTGGGCTCGGGCGGCCTCCATTTCTGCGTGATCCAATCCGTTATAAGCGCTGGTCAGGTAGGCCACGTTATAGGCCGCGACATTCAGCGTGAAGCTAAACACGGCAACCTGAAAAGGAGACAGCTTAATTCCCCACTGAGGCAAGCCATAATAGAGTAGGAACAGCAATACAATCAGCGGCATGCCGATAAAGAACGAAATATAGCCATTGATAAAACAACGTAGCGCATTGTTCCTGCTTAAGGACGCATAAAAAATCACAATGCCAAAAAGCAGGCCGCTCAAGCTAATGATTGCCGTCAGCTGTAAAGTTTTACTCAGCCCCATCAGAATTAGCGGGCTCTGCTCAAGCAAATCGCTGTGGAATCTTGCCCATCCGTTCATCACTAATCCACCTCACGACCAAAGAAAGCGCGAATACGTTCATCGTCATGATTCTGGGAAAGCGTTTCTATCGAAGCTTCGGCCCGCACAATGCCTTTATCCAAGAACACCACTTTATCCGAGATTTGTCCGGCCAGTTTCAGGTCGTGTGTGACGCAAAGCATGGTGACTCCTTCATCGTGAAGACGATTCATCATGTCCGCCACTTCTCGCGTCATCAGCGGATCGAGCGCCGAGGTAGGCTCATCAAAGAAAACCACCGCCGGGTCCATGGCCAAGGCACGCGCAATGGCAACCCGCTGTTTTTGTCCCCCTGATAACTGACTGGGATATTTTTCGGCATGGGAAACCATATTAAGACGCTCTAATTCGGCTAGCGCTTTATCTTTGGCTTCCGTAGCCGACACTTTCTTAAGCTTGCGCAAGGCCAAGGTGACATTCTCTAAAACAGAAAGATGACGATAAAGCGCAAATTGCTGAAACACAAAACCTATGCTTTGTCTCAGCGCCCGTACGTCGACATCCGCAGCCATAATATTTTCACCGCGAAAAACAATCTTGCCGGCAGTAGGTTCTTCAAGGCGGTTCAGGCAACGCAGTAAAGTTGACTTTCCGGAGCCGGACGATCCCATCACGACTTTCAAATCACCTTCGTAAATATCGAGATTTACGCCGTTAAGGATAATCTGGTCACCGAATTTCTTGACTAAATCGCGCACCTCGATTAATGCCATGACAAATGCTCCATTAGATATTGCTGCGCTGTTTCAATACCAGCCCAGGGATGCGATACCGCTTCTCAATAAATTGCACGGCAAACAACAAGATACGGAAGATCAAAAAATATAAAACCCCCACCGCAAAATAGATTTCAACGCCGTGCAGCGTCGCCGCTGAAAGCGTCATCGCTTGTTTGGTGATCTCAGGAATACCAACCGTGTACGCGAACGGAGAATATTTCAAAACCGTCGTAAATTCGTTGATCATTCCCGGCAGGGAGAAGCGCAACATCTGCGGCAGCTCGATACAATTAAAAACCTGAAGTCGGCTCAGCCCCATCGCCTCGGCGGCCAGAATTTCATCAGCATCGACAGAATTTAAGGCCCCGCGAAATACTTCAGAAAGGTAAGCGGCGGAAATCAAGCCTAAACTCAGCACCATGGCTAATAAGGGCGTGACTTTCAGCCCGATACCGGGAAAACCGAAATACACGATGAACAGCAAGACCAGAACCGGAATGCCGCGAAAAACATAGGCATAGGCGTCTAATAACGGCCTGAGCCAGAAGAAACCTATCCTGCGAATACAGGCAATGATCAGCCCCGCCAACACCCCCGTCACGCTGCAACATAAGGTAACAAGGAGTGTATAGCCGAGGCCGCGCCCGAGCTGAATGACTATATCAAGAAAATTCAAAGGTAATGGGCCAATGTCTTATTTCATCCATTTATCCATGATGGCTTTGATTTTTTCCGGGCCAAGCCGGGTAAGATAAAGATCAAAATCCTCCCGCATCTTCGAACCTTTAGCGAAGGCAAAACCGTATTTGTCGAAACCGGTAAAAACATAGCTGCTTTCAAAGGGCAAATTCAGCTTGGATTTATAGTTGGCCAGAACCGGTTCTTCAATAAAGGCAAGATCAAGATTGCCGTTTTGGAGATCAGTCACCACTTCGGTGTAAGTAGGATAGAGCTTGACCTGACTGAGGCTGTAATAGCCTTTAGGCTCCAGCTCATTTTTAATCAGATCGTTATAGGCCATCCCTCTGGGATAACCGATTGAATATTTCTTAAGCTCTGCAAGATCGTTAATTTTAATATTGCGGCTTTTAAGGCTAACCAGATGCCAGGCATTGTCGTAATAGGGTTGTGAAAAATCCATCGCCTCTTTGCGTTTATCGGTAATAGAAATGCCGGAAAATGCAACATCGGCCTGTCCGCTGGAAACCGCACCCAACATGCCCTGCCAATCATAAGGCGTCACCTGCATGGCAAGCCCCTTGGACTGACAATAACCATCAAAAATTTCCAGATCGGAGCCTTTGATGACGCCATTTTCCTCATAGAGCATAGGGGGCGAGGTCGATGAAACCGCCACCTTAACGATATTCGTTTGTTCCTGCTGCTTTTCACAACCGAGTAATGCCAAAACGCAAAGACCCAGCACACCCATCAGCCAATATTTCTCATTCAACCCCAACACTCCAATCAAAAAATGATTTATTTCACTCAAATTCTAAAAATCGCACCAAATCTATATCAAAATAGCACCGCATAGCCCGTATAGCAAACGCTACTGCTCATTTCTATACTCTAATAGCGTCATTTACCGTAGTTTTTTCCGCAGACAAGATTACTGCATTTAAATTCCCATCAAGGGCATACCGCATCTCTTTGAGGGAGTTGCCTTGAACCAGTTCTACGCATCAATGGGCATGCTTGGCGCAAAGCTCGTAAACGCACAAACTTGTGTCAATGCGGGATTCATGTTCTGAAGCATACCTTTGGACGACGGGGGCGTGAATTTTGAAAATCGACCGACCTGCTGGGACACGAGTCCGATAGGACCACCGATCACTATTGCAGGCTGAAATAGTGGCATTGCAGGAAGCCGTTGATAAGATAAGTCGCTTAAATTTTGCGTACTAAATTTAGAGACATAAAAAAACCAGTTGACAAAAAGCCTAACTGGTTAATTTACATAGCTTTGTGGTGGGTCGTGCGCGATTCGAACGCGCGACCATCGCATTAAAAGTGCGGTGCTCTACCGGCTGAGCTAACGACCCAACAAAGATTGCCTATTATACTGATTAATCTGGTTATAGCAACACTTTTTTAACTTTCTTGGTATCTCGTTGGGTCTTCTATTCCGGCATCTATAAAACCGGCGGCTCTCAGACGACACGCATCACATACTCGACATGCGCGTCCTTGCTCATCAGCGGAATAACAGGAGACTGTGCGCCGGTAATCGACGCCTAATTCAACACCCTGCTTAATGATTTCCGCCTTGCTCAGCGCGATCAGCGGGGTATGTATGGTGAAATGCTCGCCTTCTACACCAGCCTTAGTAGCCAGGTTTGCTAATTGCTGAAATGCTTCGATAAATTCAGGCCTGCAATCCGGGTAACCGGAATAATCCACAGCATTAACGCCGATAAAGATGTCAGTTAACTTTAAAACTTCTGCCCAACCTAAAGCAAAGGACAGGAAAATCGTGTTTCTTGCCGGCACATAGGTTACCGGTATGCCTTCCTGTGGAGCGCTGGGTACGGCAATATGCTCATCGGTCAGCGCGGAACCGCCAATCGAACTTAAACCCAGCTTGATAATTTTATGATCTTCGACTTGATACTCTGCCGCTATCTGCGCGGCCGCTATCAGTTCGGCATTATGCCGCTGGCCGTAATCAAAACTTAAGGCATAACATTTGAAGCCCTGCTTTTTCGCTAGGGCAAGTACAGTGATTGAATCTAACCCCCCGGACAGGAGGACGATAGCTTTTTTTTGCATGTTAATTTACTTACCTTGAGCATCATCCCAAAGTATTTTATGTAGTTGAAGTTGAAAACGGACAGGCAATCTGTCCTTAAGAATTTTTTCGGCAAGCTCGGTTGGATTTTGTTGCCCCATCACTGGCGAAAACAATATGTCGCAACGATTAGGCAAATCATATTCGGTTAAAACGGCCTTCGACCAGTCGTAATCCTCATCATTACCGATAACAAACTTGACCTGATCTTTTGCGGTCAGGTATTCGATATTTTGATAACGGTTTCGGCTTAATTCACCTGAGCTGGGCGCTTTAAGATCCATGACTTTAACCACACGCGAATCGACTTCCGACACGTCAAGCGCGCCGCTGGTTTCGAGCGAGACTTGATAACCTCTGTCGAGCAGCTTGGTCATTAACTCAAGACAACCCGGCTGCGCCAAAGGCTCGCCGCCGGTTACGGTGATATACTTGGTTCCGTACTGTTCAGTTTCCGCAATAACCGCATCAATCGCTATTTTTTTACCGCCGGTAAAAGCATAAGCCGTATCACAGTAGACGCATCGTAATGGACAGCCGGTCAAGCGGATGAACACGGTGGGCAGACCTACCGTGTTCGACTCGCCCTGGAGTGAATAAAAAATTTCAGTTATGCGTAACAAGCTTGCAACTACTGTTTTGCGTCATCTAGCAGAAGTAATTTCTTTGCCGCCAACCGAGCTGCTGTAGAGCTTGGAAAATCCACGGTAACGCGCGTCAAATATTCGCGCGCTTTTACGGCATTTTTCTGCTCAATCTCGATATAGCCCAACTTCAATAAAGCATCCGGCACTTTTGAGCTGCCTGGATAATTTTCAATCACGCCGTTAAAGGCTTTACGCGCTGAATCAACATCCTGATTAACTCTATAGGCCTCACCTAGCCAATACTGAGCATTGTTCGCGTACTCGCCTTTCGGATTTTTACCCAGCAATGCATTGAATTCAGCAATTGCCTGGGCAGTATGCCCATTTCTAAGTGCTTCATACGCTTGTTGGTATTGCTGCTTTTCATCGCCTGAGGCTTGCGCAACATCCTGTTTTGGGGCGGAAGCCTGCTTAACCTCTGGAGCTGCGGACGAAGCCGCCGCAACCGCTGGTTCAGTCGTCTTTGCGTCAGGTGCGATCGCGCCTTCCTGCATTTGGGGATTTTCAGCAGTCGCCGGCTTCATACCTTCGGCTTTTTTCTCAAGGCTTTGCATGCGCTCATCAAAATCAGAATACATCGTACTTTGAGATTTTTTCATCTCGGCAATAAGATAAGCTTGCTCTTCTACCTTGCCCGTAAGCTGTCGCACGTCGGCTTGCAACTGCTCCAGTTGCCTCATCACTTCATACAGCGCATTGTTAGCCGGTGAAGGTTTGGCAGCACCGGCCTCGCCTTCCGGATACATTGAATTATCGACAACTGGCGGGAGCGTTGAAGGTTCAGCACTGGCAGCGTTGCATACAAACAGCAACAGCATGATAAGACTAGCTTTCATTTATTTGCCTTGGTAAACCAACTCAACGCGACGATTAAGCTCCCAGGCTGCTTCGTCATGCCCAAATGCTACAGGCTTTTCTTCGCCGTAACTGACGATTTCCAACTGGCCGTCAGCAACGCCTTGAACTTTCATCATGCTTGCTACGGATTTTGCGCGCTGCTCGCCCAGAGCGATGTTGTACTCGCGAGAACCGCGCTCATCGCCATGACCTTCCAGGGTAATGCGTTGACCGGGATGCGCTGTCAGGTATTGCGCATGAGCGGCAATTACCGGAACAAAATCATTCTGGACTTGGCTGCTATCCAACATGAAGTAGATAGTGCTTTTTGACAGAGGGTTGTTTGGATCGCTGAACTCAGGACCTATGCCCGCATTCGGATACATCCCTGAACTGTTCATCTCCGACCCGGACATGCCTGATCCATTGTTTAAGCCGCTGGTTGAAGCATCGTTGATGCCACTGGCCGCGTTTTGAGTGCCGTCAGTCAGGCTCGCGTCTTTTTCATCGTCACTACAAGCCGACAGGATTACCGCGCTTATTGCCAATGCCAATACTGTTTTATTCAATTTCATTTTTAATTCCCAAAAAGTAATCTATTAATTTAATTTTACAAAAAACCGTGTGCGCCCGGCCGATTAGGGCGACCATGCCGGTTCGCGGATTTCATTGCTGTCGAAAACCAGCTTCTGCTGCATTTTACCATCCAACGATACCGCCGATAAGTAGCCTACATTGCCTTTTCGTGAAGCATACAAAATCAAGCTGCCATTCGGCGCAAAACTGGGGGATTCGTCTGATGGACCATCAGTTATTACATTAACTGACTTAGTAGCCAAATCCATCACGGCAATACGATAATCGCTGCCATTCCCATGCACCATCGCTATGCTTTTACCGTCCGGCGAAAAACTGGCCCTGGCATTGTAATTACCTGAAAATGTCAGTCTTCTCTCTTCTCCGCCTTGACTGGACACAATATACAACTGCGGTTTTCCGCCTCTATCCGAGGTAAAAACAATGCTGCTGCCGTCAGGAGACCAAGTGGGCTCGGTATCAATTGCAGAATTTTTAGTCAATCTAGTCAAAGAACGTGTCACCAAATTTAAGATGTAAATATCGGGACTGCCGTCTTTAGATAAAGTCAAAGCCAATTTTCCCCCATCGGGCGACCATGAAGGTGCGCCGTTAATGCCGGGGAATTCCGCAACTCTGACCCGCTCGCCGGTAGCCAAGGTCTGGATATAAATTGCGGCTGTTTTTTTCTCGAACGACACATAGGCTATTTTTCTGCCGTCAGGCGACCACGCAGGGGACATCAACGGTTCCACAGACGAGGCTATGGTTTGCGCATTAAATCCGTCCGCATCTGAAATTTGCAGCTTATGAGTGCTTTGTCTGCCTTGCCTGCTGCTGGTAATGTAAGCAATCCGGCCACTGAAAACTCCTTTTTTGCCGGTCAATTTCTCAAAAATAAGGTCGCTGATATGGTGGGCCGTCCTGCGTAAATCACCTGCCGAAGAAGCCATCCGGTAGCCAAGCAATTGTTGTCCCTTATAGACATCGAACAACTGGAATTGGACATTGTACTGACCATGGTCTTCGACCACCTGCCCGATAACCAGATAATTCTGGCCTATAGCCTGCCAATCTTTAAACTGAACCGCCTCTGCCGTACTGGGTCTGGCCGGCATACTTTGCTTATCCAGCGTTTTAAAATAACCGCTACGACCCAAGTCCGCGTCAACCACAAAACTAACGTCAACCGGAACGCCAGATGCCCCTTGCATTGCAAAGGGTACTACTGCAATGGGCAAAGCGCTCTCAATGCCTTCAGTTATCTCAATCGTCATCTCTGCATAGCTGCTTGGCACATAACAACTAATCAGACCAATCAACAACATTTTTCTAAAAAAATTCACTTGTTTACCTCAGTAACTTAACTGAAAAAAGACTATTAAATCGGCGCCAATACTCATCAACGACGTTTTTGTGACAATAATACCGTGTTTCAGGTCATCTGGAACGATCTGGATCAAACAAAAACTTGAATGTCTTAAATTCTTTAGACGCTAATTCTTTATCTTTAGGTACCGGAAGCGGCGATGCTTTATAAACGGCATTTTCCGCAGAACGATCAAAAACTTCATCCCCGCTGGTAGTAACAACCACGGCATCTATCACCGTACCATCGGACATCAATCTGACCTGGATTGTACACTTTAAACCTGCTGTAGAGGAAACCGGCCGAATCCAGCTCTGGGCTACTTTTTGTCGTATGGCTGCGGCGGCTGTTTTTATCGCCAGTTGATCTTGTTCGGCATCCATTCTGGCCTGCTCTGCTTCCATCCTCGCTGCCTCGGCCCTTTCTGCATCTGCTTTGGCTTTAGCGGCAGCTGCCCGCTCTGCCTCAGCCTTGGCTTGTGCAGCGGCCTCGGCTTTCGCTTTTTCTGCCGCCGCTTTGGCTTTGGCGGCTTCGGCTTTCTCAGCCTCAGCCTTGGCTTGTGCGGCGGCCTCGGCTTTTGCTTTTTCTGCCGCCGCTTTCGCTTTGGCGGCTTCGGCCTTCTCTGCCTCAGCCTTGGCTTGTGCGGCGGCCTCGGCTTTCGCTTTAGCGGCTTCGGCCTGTTTGGCTTCGGCTTTGGCCTGTTCGGCGGCCTCGGCTTTCGCTTTTGCAACTTCCACCTGTTTGGCTTCAGCCTTAGCTTGTGCGGCGGCCTCGGCTTTCGCTTTGGCGGCTTCGGCCTGTTTGGCTTCGGCCTTGGCTTGTGCAGCGGCCTCGGCTTTCGCTTTGGCCACTTCCGCCTGTTTGGCTTCGGCTTTGGCCTGTTCGGCGGCCTCGGCTTTCGCTTTTGCAACTTCCGCCTGCTTGGCTTCGGCCTTGGCTTGTGCAGCGGCCTCGGCTTGTGCGGCGGCCTCGGCTTTCGCTTTGGCGACTTCCGCCTGTTTTGCTCCGGCTTCGGCCTGTTCGGCGGCCGCGGCTTTCGCTTTTTCTGCTTCCGCCTGCTGTGCTGCCTGCTCGGCTTCCCGCTTAGTTTCCGTTTCCGGCTTTATTTTCTCTTCGACAGGACTTTTTTCCTGCTTAATGGGCTCCGCGGCAACCTCGGCAGTATTTTTAACCTTGGTTTCCTCGACAATTTCAGCATGAATAATTTCCGGCGCTGAGTTGGATTCTATCTTGTCAGGCTTTAATAGGGCGCTTAAGGCAAACAGGCCTAAAATCGTAAGATGTAAAGCCAAGGCCCAAATAAATGGCCATGAAAATCTCTTTTTGCTATCCATCAAAATCTATTGTTCACTCGACTTGGTCATTAAACCCACACTGGAAACGCCGGCATTTTTTAATTCCGCCATTAGCGTAACCACGACACCATATTCAATACCCTTGTAAGCCCCGATCAGAACCTGTGTTTTCGGTTTCTTGCTTAATACCTCCATCACACGGGCCTCCACCTCTTCAGGCTGTACCAGCTCCGGTTCCTTGTCATCAATAGTAATAAAATATTGGCTTTGTTCATTAATTGATACGACCACAGGTAAATTGTCGCCTTCCGATTCCACAGTTGCAGATTCAGCTTGCGGAAGCTCGACTTGCACGCCTGTCTGCAGCATCGGCGTTGTTATCATGAAAATAATCAACAACACTAAGGTCACGTCAATGTAAGGAACTACATTGATTTCCGCCATGGGCTTTCTGCGCCCGTTTTTCCTACCCATTTGTGGCCCGCTCATTTTTGATGTGCCTGCCTTTGCAATAATACGACGAACTCTTCAACAAACAGTTCATACCGGCCGGTCAATCTGTCCAGTCGAGTAGAAAAACGGTTATACGCAATAACTGCGGGAATCGCGGCAAACAAGCCGATAGCTGTCGCAATCAGCGCTTCGGCGATACCCGGAGCGACTTGCGCCAAAGTCGCCTGCTTGACATTGCCCAGCGACATAAAGGAGTTCATGATGCCCCAAACGGTGCCGAATAAACCGATGTAAGGGCTGATCGATCCGACCGTGGCAAGAAATGCCAAATGCTCATCCAGCCGTTCCAATTCTCGCGATAATTCAATACGCATGACCCGTTGCGCGCTTTCCACCTGTACACCGGGCTCGACGTTACCGGCTTGGCGCATCCGGGAGAATTCTTTGTAGCCGGCCAGGAATATTTTCTCGATGCCTTCCGGTTCGAAGTCCTTGGCTGCCAGCTTTCTGTATAGATCGGCCAATACCACGCCGGACCAGAATTGCTCTTCAAATTCGTCGGTGATTTCAACCGCACGATTAAGCTCTTTGCGCTTGGTAAAAATAAAGGTCCACGATGATACCGATGCCGTCAGCAATATCAGCATTACGAATTGAACAACAAAGCTGGCTTCTTTAATTAAATGGAAAATCGATAAATCAGTGTTCATTTATTGTCTGCTCTAAGATTGATCTAAATAAGGTTTCAGGAATCGCTTTAGGGCGCATGGTTTGCGCATCTAAACAGGCAATTCGAATTATGCCTTTGCATAAAACATCCTCACCTCGTGTAATAACTTGTTCAAACGTAAGACTGGCTTTTTTAGCCAAACTCACCTCGGCACTGACTTGCAGTTGTTCATTAAACCGGGCGGGACTCAAGTAATCGACCTGCACGGAACGCACGACAAAAATAATGCCATCTATAGCAATCAGTTCATCCTGCTCATAACCGATTGCCCTGAGCATCTCGGTTCTTGCCCGTTCGAAAAATTTCAGGTAGTTTGCGTAAAACACCACGCCGCCTGCATCGGTGTCTTCGTAATAAACACGCACCGGCCAGCTAAATTTTTTCATATACTGCTCAGCACATCTTGCGCCTGATTATTCAAACAAATCATCAGACACACCCAAATGCTTTGGGGGCTGCAAGCCAAAATGCAGATAAGCATTCTGGGTGACCACTCTGCCACGGGGTGTGCGCATGATAAACCCCTGTTGCAACAGATACGGCTCCACGACATCTTCAATGGTGCCCCGCTCTTCACTGATCGCAGCGGCCAGCGTATCCAGCCCTACCGGCCCTCCGGCAAAACCCTCAATCATGGCTAAAAGCAGTTTGCGGTCTAATGAATCAAAACCGTTATTATCCACTTTCAACATTTCCAATGCATGAAAGGACAGCTCCTTAGTAATCGTCCCATTGCCTTTTACTTCCGCATAATCCCGCACCCGGCGCAACAATCTGTTGGCAATCCGGGGGGTACCGCGAGAACGGCGGGCTATTTCATAAGCGCCGTGATGTTCCATTGCAATGCCCAGCACATTGGCTGAACGCACCACAATACTCGCCAGCTCATCAACCGTATAAAACTCCAATCTCTGGACAATGCCAAAGCGGTCACGTAACGGCGATGTCAGCAAACCGGCACGGGTAGTTGCCCCAACCAGTGTGAAGGGCGGCAAATCGAGCTTGATGGAGCGCGCCGCAGGGCCTTCTCCGATCATCAGGTCAAGCTGATAATCTTCCATGGCGGGATATAAAATCTCTTCAACCGCCGGGCTCAAGCGATGTATTTCATCGATAAACAGCACATCATGGGGCTCAAGATTGGTCAGTAATGCCGCAAGATCACCCGCTTTATCGAGCACAGGCCCCGATGTTTGGCGAATTTTAACACACATTTCGGCGGCTATGATATTGGCCAGCGTCGTTTTGCCCAAGCCGGGAGGACCGAAAATCAACACATGATCCAACGCTTCCTGCCGCGCCGACGCCGCCTGAATAAAAATCTCCATTTGCTCGCACAATTCTTTCTGACCGACATAATCGGCCAGGCGCTTGGGGCGGATGGCCCGATCCTGGCGTTCCTCATCCGAATGGCTGTGAGCGGTCACCATACGGTCGCTTTCAATCATCTTACCGCCCCCTGCAGCGCCAGCCTGATAATGTCTTCACAGCTCTTGCCTTCGACACTGATATTTTGCACCATTTTACCGGCATCCAACGGCTTATAGCCCAGAGAACACAAAGCGCTGACAGCTTCCTGTTTTGGGTTATTGACCAGCTGGGCTTTATCGCTCGCCACGGACGAATCGCTGGAGCCGCCTGAGTCGCTCAGGTCCGGCAATCTGTCGCGCATTTCAATAACCAGGCGTTCGGCGGTCTTTTTACCTACTCCCGGCAAGCGTACCAAAGCTTGAGTGTCATTATTATGAATGCAGCGATGAAATTCTTCGGCGCTCTGCCCCGATAAAATCGTCAACGCCAACTTGGGGCCGACGCCATTGACCTTGATCAGGGTTCTGAACATTGAGCGGTCCGCTTCGGTTGAAAAACCGAACAAGATGTGCGCATCTTCCCGGACCACCAGATGGGTGTGCAATGTCAGCTCTGTGCCGATCGCGGGCAGGTTATAAAAAGTCGTCATCGGCGCTTCGACTTCATAGCCGACGCCGTTCACATCAAGCATTAACAACGGCGGCGCTTTATACGCCAGTTTGCCGCGCAGGAAACCGATCACCGCAACAAGCCTTGCTGCAAACGCTGTGCAGTTTGCTGATAATGGGCATGACAAATGCTGATACCCAACGCGTCGCCGGCATCGACTTGCAACTCGCCTTGAATGTTTAACAGAATTTTCACCATATGCTGAACCTGAATTTTTTCGGCGCTGCCTTTGCCCACCACGGCCTGCTTGACTTGCCGGGCCGCATATTCAAACACCGGCAACCCGGTAGTTTGTACCGCACAAATTGCCGCTCCCCGTGCCTGACCCAGTTTAAGCGCAGAGTCGGCATTTTTATGCATAAACACCTGCTCTATGGCCATTTGCTCCGGCTGATAGCGTTCGACAACTTCTACAATGCCGTCAAAGATTTGTTTGAGCCGGTCGGGAAAATAATCGGCTTTGATCCGAATGCTGCCGCTGGCGATGTATTTATAACCGTTCGCTGAGTCTTCTATAATACCGTAACCGGTTATTCTCGATCCGGGATCTATCCCTAAAATTCGCATCAGCTACGGTAAACTATCAATCCAGTCCTTCCATAATTTCGTCGCTGATGTCCGCATTGGAATAGACATTCTGCACGTCGTCCAGATCTTCCAATCGGTCTATCAGGCGCATCATTTTTTCCGCGTCTTCGGCATCCAGTTCAGACATCGTTGCCGCCTGCATTGTGACTTCGGCATTATCCGGCTCAAAACCCGCGGCAATCAGGGCGTCCTTGACTTCCAGGTAACTTTCCGGCGTGGTCATCACATCAACCGAACCGTCATCATGGGTCGCAACATCTTCCGCCCCGGCTTCCAAAGCAGCCTCCATCAACGCATCTTCATCAACGGAAGGCGCGTAGCTGAGAATACCGATCTTGCTGAACAGATAGGCCACAGAACCGTCCGTGCCCAAGTTGCCGCCCGCTTTAGAAAAAGCATGGCGCACTTCACCGACAGTACGGTTACGGTTGTCGGTCAGGCAGTCGACCATAACCGCCGTACCGCCGGGGCCGTAGCCCTCATATCGGACGACTTCGTAATTGACGCCTTCCAGCGCGCCGGACGCTTTTTTGATTGCAGTATCAATAGTGTCGCGGCGCATATTCGCACCTAAGGCTTTATCCACTGCGGTGCGCAAAGATGGATTGCTGGCCGCATCCGGCCCGCTGGTTTTTACCGCTACGGTAATTTCTCTGAGCAATTTAGTGAAAATTTTTCCACGCTTAGCATCCTGCCCTGCCTTACGATGCTTGATATTAGCCCATTTACTATGCCCAGCCATTGTCCCTCTCTAAAGTACAGTTAAATTAATTATTCGTCATTACTTAGCAGTTTGAAAAATATATTAAAGGCGCAAGGCGAAAGACAAAGGGCGAAAGGGTTTTTGCACTCTTTGTCTTTCGCCCTTTATCTTGTTCTATCCGCTTAAATCCGTCTAATCATCAATTACCAAGCTTATAAAATATGCGCCAATATCGAAACCAAGCTCGGTCCGGCGCTGTAAAAATCGGCTTGCTCACGCACAACAGGCCGGTCGACCACACCGCCAAAACCGATTACAACGGCCCCAGCCTGCTTGGCTTCCATATCCGTCTTGCCGTCGCCGATCATAACCAGCGAGCCTTGCGACTTAAGCAAGCGCCTGCAAATCTCGGCTTTTCCGCCCGATCTGGCCAACGGCGATTCCTGATCATAATCGAGATAGCTGCCGTCTTCATTGAAGTAAATATCGACTGCATGAACCTGAATTTCGGGCAAGCCTAGATACCGCGCCAGCGGCAAAATAGCCTGACGGATTCCGCCGCTGATAATATGCACTTCCTTGCCCGGCGCGGTTAAAGTCTCAAACACTTCTTTAACGCCATCGACTATCCGCTCAATATACAAATCCGCCAGCCAGTCGATGCTGGCCTGATCCGGCCTGATCAACGACAACCGTTGCTCGTAAACCGCTTCCAGCAACACCTCGCCATTCATCGCCGCATCGGTCAGCCTGGACATTTCCTCGCCCAAGCCGACGCGTCCGGCGAGTTCGTCGATACCTTCTATTTTGCTTAAGGTGCTGTCGCAGTCAAAGCAGATGACTTCAAAACTCATAAGTTAATCTGGATAGCCTTATGCACGGCGGGGATATGACATAATTGCAACAGTAAATCTTCTGTTAAAGGTTCGGAAACGCTGATGACCGCCATCGCAAGCTGCTGGTCGTTCGCTGTACCCACCTGCATTCTGGTGATATTGATGTCGGCATTGCCAAGCACACTGCTGATTGCCGATATAACGCCCGGTTTGTCGTCATGCTGGGTCACCAATAAGGTTCCTATCGGCACCACTTCAATGTCAAACTGGTCGATACAAACCAAGCGCGGATGACAGCCGCCCAACAAGGTTCCCGCCAGCGTAATCGTCCGATCCGCACAATGCCCGATAACCTTGATCAGCGACAAATAATCCTGAGTTTCTTCAGTTTTCGATTCAACCAACGCAATACCCTGACGCTTGGCGATGTTTTCGGCATTGACCCGGTTTACCGGGGTGGAAAATTGCCCGCTTAACACGCCGATCAGCGTGGCGACTGAAACAGGCCTCACCTCGACTTCGGCCGCCTTACCCATCAACGCAACTTCTATTTTTTCTATCGGCTTGGTTGCCAGTCCCACCAACACCTTGCCCAGGATATTGGCCAGCGTCATAAACTCGTGCGATTTTTTCAATTCTTCCGCAGACACTCGAGGCAGGTTTAAAGCATTAACCGCTTCTCCGGTCTTTAAAAACATGACCGCTTGCCGGGCAATTTCGACACTCACCGCTACTTGCGCTTCGCTGGTTGATGCACCTAAATGCGGTGTAAAAACGATATTGTCCAGCTCCAGCAACGGCGAATTGGCAGGCGGTTCATTTTCGTAAACATCGAGCGCCGCACCGGCTATACGACCGTTTTTCAACGCATCGTACAGCGCGGCCTCATTAATCAAGCCGCCTCTGGCGCAATTGATAATCATCGACTCTTTTTTCATGACCGCCAACTGGGCGTTGTCGATAACATTGCGGGTTTTTTCAATCAACGGGCAATGCAGGGTCAGATAATCAGCCCGGGTCACCAGCTCATCCAGACTTACCGACTCGACCCCCAGATCTTCAAATATTTCAGGCGCAACAAATGGATCATAAGCAATCACTTGCATTTTCAAGCCTAAACCGCGCTGAGAAACAATCCTGCCGATAGTGCCGAAACCGAGTATTGCCAATGTTTTATGGGCAATTTCCGAACCCATCAACTTGGAACGTTCCCATTTTCCGGCGCGAACAGAACGGTCTGCGGTCGGCAAATGCCGACTCAGCGACATCATGTGCGCAATCGCCAATTCGGCCGTCGTGGTCGCATTGGCATCCGGCGTATTCATCACAATAATGCCCAGTTCCGTTGCTGCGGGTATATCGACATTATCGACACCGATACCCGCGCGGCCTATCAACTTCAAATTTTTCGCCGCCTGCAACACTTTTTTCGTCACCTGGGTATCGCTGCGAATCAACAACGCATCGTAATCACCGATGATGCCGCATAGCTGATCCTCATTGAGCCCGGTCTCGATATGGATTTGTATGCCTGGCTGATCGTTTAAATAATTGATGCCGGCTTCTGCTAACTTGTCGGAAATAAGGATTTTTTTCAAAGGGATGTACCGAAAAAAGGCTGCGCGTTAAAAAACCAATAGTTTAACAGGTTTATCCGCAAGGCAGTTGCACCCTGCGGATATAATCAGTTTCCAAGACAACTCATGCCTTAGTTCCCGTGATAATAACCGTCCGGCGAAGGTTTCCGCGCGGGCTTAGGCGCTGGCGCAGATACGGGTGACGTTTGCGCAGGCATAGACGCTGACACCTCCTCCAGCGGAGGCAAGCGCTCATAAATTGGCGTAGGCTCTCCGCTCTGATTCTTAAGCGCCAAATTTAATGCTTTTTGATCATACTCGGGCATTTCCTGATTATTGGCTTTTTGAATCAACCTTAGCGCCATGGCGAAGCGCTGATCCATTGTTGTTTCTTCACCCTCCAGACCAGGATGCACTTCTATATAGAGGACATTGTTCAGCCAGCCAACCTTGATAGGCTGTTTAACAATATAGACCGGCGTACCAACTGCAACCAAATCGTATAACTCCTCGACATCTTTAGGATACATACGAACGCAACCATGCGTTATTTGCATGCCTATGCCGTTAATCTTGTCAATATCGGTACCGTGTATCCGGTATTCTCCGGGCAGGTCCAGATACAATGCGCGCGTACCCAGAGGATTATGCGGCCCCGCCGGAACAATAAGCGGCAAAGGATCGCCATTCGCCGCATGTTCGCGCCTTATTGATTCGGGCGGATGCCACTCCGGATTCATTATTTTCCGAGCAACCTTGGTTTTACCCAACGGCGTCTTCCAATCCTGCCTGCCGACACCATGCGCATAAGACATGACCTGCCGAGGCAACTGGCCTTTTTTAGTCGGCGGGTAATAATACATACGGTATTCGGAGATATTTAAAGTAATCCCGTTATGAGGCGAATCCGGCAAAATACGCATATTGGATAAGCGAACAATTTCACCTTTTTTAACCAGCCAGCGATCGACATCCGGGTTCAGCCTGACTATTTCTGTTTGCCCCAAAAGAAAGCGGCGAGCCACATCCAATAAGGTTTCATCCTGATCTGCTTGGGTTAAAGGCATGCCGTCAGGATATTGAATAATTACGCTATCATTACTGTTCTCCGGCATTGCATAGGTCGTAGCATAGGCATGACCGCCAATAGCGGACAGTAAGACAGTAAAAACAAGTAGAGCACGAATATTCATTGCGGTAATTTTCTCGGAAACACAATATAAAAAAATACTAATTTTTTCAACAACCAGCATTGTTTGCCGGTTCCGGGCATAGTTAAATCTGCAGCCCATCGGCAATACCAAGCTAATTACTCAAGATCTGCCAATCTAAAAAACTTCTTATATTATCATGCAAGACCGACTCAAGCATAATTTAGCTGGTTTGCTGGATGGGATTAAAAATACGGAGGGAGATTAATATTTATTCTGACATAAAACAACGTCGATTAGACATCTTTCCTAAATACAGCGATAGCGCAAGTTAACAAGAGCCGCCACTAAATTACAATTCTGTGAGTAATTCTTGTGCTTGCCCCAATAAATATCCTTAACAATCCTGAAAATTTTGCATCGGCGGCCAACATGTTCAATGAAAACACTCTGTTTTGATAGTGCCTTATTATCTGATCTGATGTTACGCCTGAAGTTCGGCATAGGCTTGACGGGTTGCTTTAATAAAAAGCTTCGCCCTCAACGCAAAATAGTTGGATTTGTGTTTTAACTTCAGGCATTCCAACTTGAATACCGCGTAAATCGACATGAATACATGATTGTTTTGCGTTGTGACCCTTCGGGTTGGCGACTTTGCCAATGCGGCGTTGGATTTCAAAGACTTGTGAAACACTTCGCCTTTCCATCGTTTTTGACAGATTGCCGCGATCGTGTCGCCGTTGCACGTCAAATCGCTGCAGACCAGATTCAACAACCCCGCGCTGCCGTCTTTGTTTGTAAAGACTTGCCAAACTAAAAGGACCTCATTTGCATACCCTTTTAGCCAGCCGCGCACGACCTGTTTATCTGATAATTCCAGGGCATCAATCTGTACAAAGCGACCCTGCTTCTTATCGGCTGCGCTTAAAGTGACCAGACGATTGTCTTTGAGCGCTGCTATAAAATGCTTTTTCTTTTTCACAATACATTCGAAATTTTCCACAACAGCGAACCAGCTATCCGTCAGCACATAACGAAATTTCAAGGCGTTATTCACGCAAGTGGTTATCATGCTCCGCATCAATTCGTTTTTGGTCACCTCACTGGCCCGCTTCACCTGCCGCGTTTTTACATCGCAAAATTGCAGCGACTTTCGCACCAGCTCAAATGCGACCGGAATCGATACATCTCTGCTGTAATATAAGGCATTCAGCCAGTTGATGCTCCGTACCGAGCACCCGCTGCAATAATAGAAATGCCGGCACATCACCTCATTTTCGTCCGTCCAGGCCTCCTCCTGGATCGTGTCGTCGAAAATCAACACGCCGTCTTCCCGCTCTATCCGGCGAACCGTCGATTTCACTTGGCACCATAAGTCTCGCGACGTATATTCGCGCTCTGACAAAAAACGCGTCACTCGGTCTACCATCGACGAGTGGCTGCCGCTGCTCCAAACGTGCCTATCAAATAATCTGGATATAACTCTAATTCTGCTTTTTTCATTCCCACAGAATAACCGAATTTAGTGATGTCTGCGTAACATCAGTTATATAACTGATGTTACGCACAGACGGTATTTCTCCCGTTTGCCGCGCCGAGCACCGGAGCTTTCGGCGGAAATAGCCCGAAGGGGCGCTGCAAGGATGCAGCGCGTTGCCAGAGGGCCATGGATGACCC
>JALNYY010000229.1 GCA_023229605.1 Methylobacter sp. | reverse complement strand
GGCCGGCTCCTACAACACTTAAATATAACGGCATTGCCAGTAAGGGTTTTATAAGATATTGTTTTATTAAAGCGACCTATAGTGACAAGGATAAATGCTGAAAGCGGCAAAAAGCCGGCGCAGCCTTTACACTTTGAGGCGATGCCCAATCCACCAGCCCGAAACCCTCCCCAATAAACTAAAAGACAACAAAAATACATGTCGGAATTGCTATACATTTTATCCACCACCGGCGTCACGCTGGTTTTTTTGGGCTTTTTTATCGTTTTGGAACTACTGTTGCCGTCCGGTTTCCCTGTAAAGAGCAGAAAACAGATCAAAAATGTCGCGTTTGTTCTTTTCGGTGTTGCGGCACTCAAATACCATCTGAGCATCGGAGACGATGTCATCGTCGATGTTCGAGGCGCGGCGATTGCAATAGCTAATATTTTCGGCGGCTATTGGGTTGGTCTCGCGACAACAGTGGTTGAGGCCGGTTACCGCTGGGGTGTTGGAGGGGCGGCATTAGCCGATTTAGTGGGGATCGCGGGCGACTTTCTGTTTTCGGGAGTCCTTGTACACCTTTCCCGAACAAAAAACGCTCCCAATGAAGTCGGGCTCAGAACGATTCTGCTGGCAGGGATTGCCGTAGGCATTTCGGAATCAACCAGCCTGCTGTTGATTAACCCGTTTTCGGAGGGGTTGCCGGCATTCGAAAAAATAGGCATGACATTGTTTTTGGCGCAATTTATCTCTACTACGCTGTTCGGCGGCTTGCTTAAACTGCAGGATGAGCGTTTTCAGGCCCTGGTTGAATCCGATCGAAAAACCCAGGCATTGAATGAAATCCTCAAGCAATCCATCGGCGCTCTTTCCTCGGCTATGGTGCATCGCGACCCGAGCACGGCGGGCCATGAAAAACGGGTGGCCGATCTGGCGGCGGCGGTAGGCAACGAACTGGGCTTTGACCCGGAACGCCTGGAGGGGTTGTATCTTGCGGCCTTGGTGCATGATGTAGGGCAAATCGAGATTCCGGCGGAAATATTGACTAGGTCCAGGTTGTTCAGTGCGGAAGAATTCGAACTGGTCAAGGCCCATTGCGAATCCGGTTATGATATTCTGCGGGACATTAAGTTTCCCTGGCCGATTGCCGAAACCGTCCGCCAACATCATGAAAATATAGATGGATCAGGCTATCCTCGAGGCCTCAAAGATGGGCAGATTCTGCTTGAGGCGAAAATCATTCATGCCTGCGACAGTCTGGAGGCGATGCTGTCGCACCGGCCTTTCCGCCGGGCATATGGCGTTGACTATGCCATGCAGCAGATACAGGCCTGCAGCGGCAGCCATTACGACCCTGAAGTGGTCAATGCCTGCGTTCGGCTGTTTCGTGATAAAGGCTACGCCTTTCCTCTCCCAGGAAAACAGGTATGAGTATGAACAATCCCGATCAGGCTAACGTCCCCCCGACACTGGAAGGTCAAAAAATCGTTCGCGACATTATGACGCGCAACCCGGTTACAATACCGTCCGGAGTGACACTTGCCCTGGCCGCAGAGCGTATGGAAACCTTGCGCATCAGCTGCCTGTTGGTCGAGGGCTCAGGCGAAATCATCGGCATACTGACCGAACGCGATGTGATTCGCGCGCTGAACCAGATGATTCCCACCAGCCACACCGTTGACACGGTGATGACGCGCGGGGTCATTTGCATCAAGGAAACCGAAGAGCGGCACGCAGCCTATCACATTATGGCGCTGCACGGTTTCCGGCACCTGCTGGTAACCGATACCGAGGGTGAGCCGACCGGCGTTATCACCGAAACCGACTTCCGTAAGAACTATGGCATCGAAAATTTCATTGGCGTGCTTAATGTCGCCAAGGTGATGAGTCAGGAATACCTCGGCATGCGGGGAGATAGCCTGGCGATGGAGGCCTCTGCCGAGATGCAGAGCCGCAATATCAGCTGCGTGGTCGTGTTGGAACAACGAAAGCCTGTCGGTATCGTCACCGAGCGCGACATGGTCAGGTTATTCCGCCTGCAAAAATTGGATTCCCGGCTGGCCGAAGTGATGAGCGAGCCGGTGCATAGCGTGACGCAGGACGTGCTGTTGACCGATGCAGTGACTGCAATGCAGACATTGCAAATCCGCCGGTTCGTGGTGGTGGACGAAATAGGGCGCATGGTTGGCATTCTCAATGAGCACGATATTGTCCGCCATTTGGAGGACGAATATATCGATATGTTGCAGCAGCTGGTCATTAAGCAGGCGCAGAAGCTCAACGACGACAAATTCCGTGCGGTGGTAAACCATTTGCCGCATAAGATTATGGTCAAGGACACCGACTCCGTCTACGTGTCCTGCAACGAAAGCTATGCCCGCGATCTCGACATCCGGCCGGAAGATATTGTGGGCAAGACCGATTTCGAGTTCTTCCCGAAGGAGCTTGCGGAGCGCTATCGTGCCGATGACCGTAAAGTGATGTCGGAACTGGCCACCATCTCAATTGAGGAGCCTTATATCAAGGATGGAGAACAATACTGGATTCATACCACCAAGGCTCCGTTGCTGGACAGCCGGTCGAACGTAAACGGTGTGGTGGTGATTTTTCATGATATTACTCAAAGAAAGCATACCAACGAGCAGCTCAGACGCCGCAGTTGGGCGCTGGAAGCCCTGCGTTGCAGCGGTAGAGCGCTGGTTTTTTCCGAAACGGAAGCCGAGTTGCTGCAATCGGTCTGCGATGCGGTTACCCAACAGGATATGTACGTGTTGGCTTGGTTCGGCTGGGCCGAGCAAAATAAAGAGCATAGCGTCAGAATTTCCACGGCATCCGGCGCGGCGCGCGGCTATTTGGACAATTTCAATATCAGTTGGGGCGACGATGAATTCGGTAATGGACCGGGCGGGCAAGCCATACGCTTCGGGCGGACGATGGTGAACAATAACCTCCAGGAGAATCCTGATTTTTCTCCTTGGCGGCAAAAAGCCGGGGATTTCGGCCTCCAATCTTCGATCTCGTTGCCGGTTATGGTCGATGAAAGAGTCGCCGGCGCGCTAACGGTATATTCCAAAGAGCCCGAGGCGTTCGGTGACAGCGAAATCAGCTTGTTCGAGGAGCTTGCTTCCAACCTCGGTTTCGGTATTCAGTCGCGCAGAACCCGTGAAGCCTACGAAGAATCGTTGCAGGAAAGGGCAGCCCAGGCCGTCAAGCTGGAAAAATCACTGGAAGAAACGCTGATAGCAGTTTCTGCCACCCTGGAGCAGCGTGATCCTTACACCGCCGGTCACCAAAAGCACGTTGCCGATCTGGCTATGAACATCGGCAAGGAAATGGGCCTTGACGACAATCGCCTGCGCGGGCTGCATTTGGCCGCCACCGTGCATGATCTCGGCAAGATTCACATCCCCGCCGAGATTCTCGCTAAACCCGGCCGTCTGAACGCCGCTGAATTCGCCCTGGTCAAAACCCATTCAGAGGTCGGCTACAAGATTTTAAGCAATATTGAGTTTCCTTGGCCGATTGCCGAGATCATCCGCCAGCATCATGAATATATGGATGGCTCAGGCTATCCGAATGGCTTGAAAGGGGATGATATTCTTCTGGAAGCGCGCATCGTCACCATCGCCGACATCGTGGAATCGATGTCCTCGGATCGCCCTTACCGGCCGTCGCTGGACATTGACGAAGCAATACGCGAAATCCTAGCGATGCGAGGCAGTAAGCTGGACTGCGATGCTGTTGATGCCTGCCTGAAAGTCCTGGCTAGCGGGAAATTCTTGCCGAACATGCTGCAAGACGCCGCTATCGACATGAATTAAACAAAAGCTACGATTACCTTTAAGGTCGAACACAAGATGATGAATAAAGGAAAACATGAAATTCCTGATTATTGACGATGATGCCGTTGAGCGGTCCTTAACGATAAAAATATTGCGCGGTAAATTTGCCGATGCGGATATTGTTGAGGTTGGCAGTCGCGAGGCGTTTGATGAAAAAATTGCCGAAACCGGTTTTGACCTGGCGATTACGGAATACAGATTCGGTTGGACAGACGGGTTGGCGTTGTTTAAGGCGATTCAATCAAGCCATGTCTGTCTGCCGGTCATCATGTTGACCG
>JALNYY010000058.1 GCA_023229605.1 Methylobacter sp. | reverse complement strand
CGCAGACACACTATTAGCCGCACACAGGAGCAAGAACATGTCTACTTATCAAAAAATAGCGATGGCGCTGTGCTTAACCTTTGCGGCCGGCGGTCCAGCCTTGGCCGATGAATTTACCGCTGCCGATGTGCAGCGTTGGCAGCAGCAGTTTATGGACGTCGTGTCCGAAGGCCGCGAGCTATGGACCAGCCCCACGCTGGGCAGCAACGGCGTTGCCTGCGGCCAATGCCATCCCAATGCCGCCAACACCCACCCCGAAACCTATCCGAAATTTCAAAAACAGCTAGGTAAAGTCGTACCGCTTTGGCAAATGATCAACTGGTGTCTTAAAAACCCGCTGGAAGGGCAGCCCCTTGCGGCCGACGATCCGAAGATGACCGCGCTGCAAGCCTATGTTACCTATGAAAGACGGGGCGTAAAACTCGATCCGGGCAAGCATTAACTTAACACGAAAGAAATAGAACACAGATGACAGGGATTTGACCGATAAACACTGATAAATATCCGTTTCAATCCGTCAAATCCGTGTTCTATTATTTAGAGACAGCATCTGTTTAGCAGTTACCACTCTTTAAGAAGGCGACTATGAAAGCAAACATTGGCTTAATCGGTTTAGCAGTCATGGGGCAAAATCTGGCTCTTAATATGAACGACCACGGCTTCAAGGTGTCGGTTTATAACCGTACCACCCATACTGTCGATGAGTTCCTGGACGGCCCCGCCAATAACACCCGAATTATCGGCGCACACTCGCTGGAAGAATTGATAGATAGCCTGGAACCGCCGCGTATCCTCATGTTAATGGTTAAAGCCGGTGAAGTCGTCGATCAGTATATCGACAAATTAACAGCACTATTATCCCCCGGCGATATTATCGTTGACGGCGGCAATTCCCTGTTCACCGACACCAACCGTCGCACCCTCGCCCTGAAAGAAAAAAACATCCTTTATATAGGCGCGGGCGTTTCCGGCGGCGAAGAAGGCGCAAGACACGGGCCTTCCATCATGCCCGGCGGCAACAAAGCCGCATGGCCTGCCGTCAAAGCCATCTTCCAGAGTATCTGTGCGCAGATTGACGGCGAACCTTGCTGCGAATGGATTGGCGATAACGGGGCCGGACATTACGTCAAGATGGTGCATAACGGCATCGAGTACGGCGACATGCAGCTGATCTGCGAGGCTTACCACCTGATGTCCGAGGGCTTGGGCTTAAGCGCCGAGCAAATGCACGACATATTTTCCGAGTGGAATCAGGGTCCGTTAAGTTCTTACCTGATTGAAATCACTGCCGCTATTTTGGCCTACAAAGATGAAGACGGTCTGCCGTTGCTGGAAAAAATTCTCGACACGGCCGGGCAAAAAGGCACCGGAAAATGGACCGGCATTAACGCGCTGGACCTGGGCATTCCATTAACCTTGATCGGCGAATCGGTATTTGCCCGTTGCCTGTCCGCACAGAAAGAGGAACGGGTGAAAGCTGCGTCCGTATTGCCTAAACGGACACTAAAATTCATAGGCAACAAGAAAACCATGATTAACGCCATTGGCGACGCCTTGTACGCAGCCAAGATTATTTCTTACGCACAAGGTTTCCGCCTGATGCGCGAAGCGTCGGAAGAATACAAATTCGCGTTCGATTATGGCGATATTGCGCTGATGTGGCGCGGCGGCTGCATTATCCGCAGCCGGTTTTTGAACGACATCAAGCAAGCCTATGACGCCAACCCCAATTTGGAAAACCTGCTGTTAGCCGATTTCTTTGTCCGGGCCATGAAACAAGCCGACGAAGGCTGGCGCAAAGCGGTAATACTGGGCATCGAGCTAAGCCTCCCGACCCCGGCATTCTCCTCAGCCCTGGCGTATTACGACGGCTACCGCAGCGAAAGATTGCCGGCTAATTTATTGCAGGCGCAACGGGATTATTTCGGCGCACATACTTACGAACGAATAGACCGGCCCAGAGGCCGGTTCTTCCATACCGATTGGACCGGACATGGCGGCAAAACCGCATCGACAACCTACACTGTTTAAATAAAGCATTTCGGGTTACGCTACCTCAAACACTGCCTTTCCAAAAAACAATGAGGTACTACCGATGAAAGCCGAACCCTGCACCTACGTTATTTTTGGCGCAACCGGAAACCTGTCCCGGATTAAGTTGATGCCGTCGCTGTACCGTCTCGATGCCGCCAACCGCCTGCCCGAAGGCACCCGTATCCTGGCAATAGGCCGCAGGCCGTGGGATCAGGAACAGTGGCTGGCGGAAGCCAGGCAGATGATTGAGGCCAAGGCGCCTGACGATTTTGATGAAGCTGTTTTCCAGCGTTTTAGCGCCCGGCTGCATTACCATCAAGGCGATATAAATCAGGCGCAGTGTTATACGGAACTGGCCGTTACGCTGAACCTGGAAAATCGGTTTCCCAAAAATATCGCATTCTATCTTTCGATAAGTCCCTCGGACTTCGGCACGGTCATGGAGCTGCTGAGCAATAACAGCTTGTTTGATGAACAATACGGCTGGCGGCGGGTGATTATCGAAAAACCGTTCGGTTACGACCTGGACAGCGCCAAGGCCTTGCAAAAACGCATCAGCCGCTATTTATCGGAAGAACAGATTTACCGGATCGACCATTATCTGGGCAAAGGCATGGTGCAAAACGTGCTGGTGTTCCGTTTCGCCAATGTGATGCTGGAACCTTTATGGAACCGCAATTATATCGACCATATCCAGATTACCCATTCCGAAGACATCGGCATCGGCAGCCGCGCCGATTACTATGACAACGCCGGAGCCATGCGCGACATGCTGCAAAGCCATCTGCTGCAATTGCTGACGCTGGTCGCCATGGAGCCGCCGGTCTCTATGGAAGCCGAATCGCTACGCGACGAAAAAGTCAAAGTGCTGAAATCCATCCGCCCCATTCCCAGGGAAGCGGTGCACGGCCACGCGTTCCGCGCCCAGTATGCTAAAGGCAATATCGGCGGCGAACGGGTCAACGGCTACTTGCAGGAAGACGGCATACCGGCCGACAGCATCACCGAAACCTATGCCGCGATGAAACTGTATATCGACAATTGGCGCTGGCGCGGCGTGCCGTTTTACCTGCGCACCGGCAAGCGCATGGCCAAGGCGCAATCGACTATCTCGATTTGTTTCCGGCATCCGCCGCTGCAGTTTTTCCGCGGCACCGAGGTGCAGTGCATGAACCCCAACTGGGTGCTGCTGGGTATACAACCGGAAGAGTTCATCCGTATTGAAATGACCGTAAAAGAGCCCGGCTTGGAGATGCGCACCCGCTCCAGCAGCCTGGACGCGAGCTTCCGCCTGGAGAATGAAAAAGCCATCGACGCCTATGAAGACTTGTTATTGGATGTTTTAAAAGGCGACCGCTCGTTATTTCTGCGCTTCGATGAAGTAGAATATGCTTGGCGCATTGTCGATCCTATCCTGCAAACCTGGGCGATAGAGCGTGACTATATCGTAACCTATCCCGCCGGTTCCTGGGGGCCTGAAGACAGCCGCCGCTTATTCGACAAAGAAAGCCAATCCTGGCGCAGCTCATTAACCCCGGAGTGTAACTGAATGCAAACAAACAGCCGCTGGCATTATCTGCATACCGCAGAAGATGTAGCCCAAGCCGCCTGCCAACAAATTCTCAACGCCGCCGACTCGGCTATTTCGGAGCGCGGCAAATTCAAACTGGTTTTAGCCGGAGGCGGCACCCCGGAGAAAGTCTACCGCCTGCTGGCCGAGTCCAATGCCGATTGGGCCAACTGGCATATTTATTACGGCGATGAACGCTGCCTGCCTGCCGATCACCAGGACAGAAACAGCCTGATGGCAAGCCAAGTTTTGCTGGACAAAGTCGCTATTCCGGCCAAGCAGATATACACCATGCCCGCCGAACTGGGACCGGACGTTGCGGCAGACCGCTATAAACTCGCCGTCAGCAAGGCCGGAATGTTCGATATGGTATTGCTGGGCATGGGCGAGGACGGCCATACCGCGAGCCTGTTTCCCGGCCACCATCATCAACAGGATGAACTGGTGCATGCCGTTTACGACTCGCCAAAACCGCCGCCGGAGCGTATTTCGATCAGCGCCAAGGCGTTAAGCAACACGCGGGAGCTGATTTTCCTGATCACCGGCGCGAATAAGCAGGAAGCCGTGAATTTGTGGCGCTCGGGATCGGATTTGCCGGTTGCGAGCATAGTTCCTGAAAATGGCGTCGATGTTTATATTGATAGTGATGCGTTTAAGCCGTAGTTCATAGCTATCGATCGAAATTGCGAGTAAGACCTTCCAGGTTTTTAAAACCTGGAAGGTCTGGCTTAGCGGGTCGGAGCTTCCTACCGCTTTGTCCGAGCGGTAGCATCCTGTATCATGTAGCTCCTTGTGCGGTGTGTAGCCGTACAAAATACATATCTATCCAGACTCGCTCTTGAACCTTAGATTTATGAATATCGGCAAACTGTATATTATTTCCGCTCCGTCCGGCGCCGGTAAGACCAGCCTGGTTAAACAACTGGTTGCCGATTTGGACGGCCTGACCGTATCGATCTCCCACACCACCCGCCAGATGCGGCCCGGCGAAGCGCATGGGCAGGATTATTACTTCGTCTCTGTCGAAGATTTTCAAGCCATGCAGGGACGACAGGCGTTTCTTGAACATGCCCAGGTTTTCGATAACTTTTACGGCACGGCGCAGCAGACGGTCGAAGAAAACCTGAATCGGGGTCTGGATGTGATTCTCGAAATCGACTGGCAGGGCGCGGAGCAAATCAAGAAACTGCTGCCCGACAGTCTTTCGATTTTCATCCTGCCGCCATCGACGGAAGTGTTGTTGCAGCGCCTCAGAAACCGGGGCCAGGATGATGAACAAATCATCGCCCGGCGGATGCGCGACGCAGTGACCGAAATCCGCCACCATGACGAGTTCGATTATCTGGTGGTCAATGACGATTTTGCGTTAGCGCTGACTGAATTAAAAAGCATCATCATCGCCAACCGGCTGACCCGGCAACGCCAGCTGGATAATCTGCGGCCTTTGTTGGCCTCGCTGCTTTCGTAGGGCGCGCCCTACCGGCCTTAAATAACCCCGTTTTCAATCACCGGCAGCACCCAGTATTTAATCCCCGAGCCGGAAAATTCCGCTCTCAGCTGCGTCAATAGTACGGCCAGTCCCGGCTCCGGAACGTACATTTGAAAACGGATTTTTTTCTGCCGCCCGCTGACCTGCTCGGCTAACGACAAGCCTTCATTTCTATGATCATGTGAATTGACCGGAAAACTGCTGAAACCGTGTTCCGACTCCAGCGTCAACAGGCAATCGACAACTAATTCTTCAAGGCTGAGCGGTACATTGAGTGTGACCAAATATTCCTTGCTGTTCATTCCCTTACCTCCGGCGGCAAGCCAAATAATTTAAACAAAATCGGCAGCAAAAATAAGGTCAAAAAAGTCGATGACACCAAGCCGCCGATCACTACGATAGCCAGTGGACGCTGGATTTCAGACCCCGGCCCGGTCGCAAACAGCAACGGAATCAGGCCGAACGCCGCGATGCTGGCGGTCATCAGCACCGGGCGCAATCGTCTTGACGAACCTACCAGCACCACTTTGACCAAATCCATGCCGGTTGCGATCAGCTGGTTAAAATAACTGACCATGACCACGCCGTTAAGCACCGCGATACCGAGCAACGCGATAAAGCCGACCGACGCCGGTACCGATAAATACTCGCCGGATAACCATAAAGCGAACACGCCGCCAACCATCGCCAACGGGATGTTGGACAATACCAATACGGCCTGGCGGACTGAACCGAACGTAGTGAACAATAATAAAAAGATCAGGCCTAACGAGATGGGAACGACCACCGACAACGTCGCCGCAGCGCGTTGCTGGTTTTCGAACTGGCCGCCGAAGGCAACGGTGTAGCCGGTCGGTAGGTCGACTTTTTCAGCAACCGTTTTGCGGGCTTCATCGACAAAACTGACCAAATCGCGGTTCAGCACGTTGCTGGTAATGACCACAAAGCGCTGGCCCCGTTCCCTGCCCACCGACACGACGCCTTCCACTTTTTCAATTTTGGCGATAGCCGTTACCGGCACGTTGCCGCCATTCGGCAGGGCGATTTGCAGGTTATCGAAATTGGCGGTATTGCTTTCGCCGCGCAAAATCAACGGCGTCCGCTTAATGCCTTCCTGAACTATGCCAAGCTTCAAACCTTCAATCTGCGCCCGCAGCAACGTTTCGATGCTGTCGCTGTCCAGGCCCAAGCGCCCTGCCGCCGATTTATCGATGGTCAGCTGCAAAAACTGCATCCCGGCGTTTTGCTTGGCGAACACATCGCTGGCGCCGCTTATGTTCCTCAAGACATCGGCTATTTGTTGCGCTTTTTCATTCAGCACGGCAAGGTCGGTGCCGAATAATTTAACCGCCACATCGCCGCGCGTTCCGGTCAGCATTTCCGAGACGCGCATTTCAATCGGCTGGGTAAACTGGAAAGCAATGCCCGGCGTCTGCGCCATGACTTTGCGAATCTCATCCCGCAATTGCTCCTTGTTGTTCATCCGCCATTGCTTTTTAGGCTTAAGCGTCAAAAACGTATCGGTATCGTTCAAGCTCATCGGATCGAGCCCCAGCTCGTCCGAGCCGACGCGGGCGACAATATCGATGATTTCCGGGATGTTTTTACGCAGGTTTTTTTGCACCTGCATATCCAAAGCCACGGACTCGTCCAGGGTAATCGACGGCAGTTTTTCCAGCTGCACGATAATGTCGCCTTCGTCCATGGTCGGCATAAAAGTGCTGCCGATTTGGGTAAACACCAGAACGGTCAAGGCCAATAACGAACCCGCCGTAATAAATACCTTTTTGCTGTTAGCCATACACCAGACTAAAGCGGGTTGGTAAATCTTTTGCAGCTGCCTCGGCAGCCAGGGCTCTTCGTGCGAGACCTCTTTCAACAGATAAGAGGCGATCACCGGGATCACCGTCAGCGACAGAACCAGCGAACCGCTGAGCGCAAACACGATGGTCAGGGCCACCGGGGTAAACAATTTGCCTTCCAGCCCTTGCAGGGTCAGCAACGGCAAAAACACGATGATGATGATCAGAATGCCGGACACCACGGGCTGGGCGACTTCGCGGGTTGCCCGGTAGATGACGTGCAACCGCGGCAGGCGGCGGGCTTTTTCGACATGCGCCAGGTGCGTGATCAGGTTTTCAACCACCACCACAGCGGCATCCACCAGCATGCCGATCGCAATCGCAAGGCCGCCCAAACTCATCAGGTTCGCCGACATGCCCATGTAGTTCATCAGGATAAAGGTAAACAGCGCGGCCAGCGGCAAAGCCAGCGCAACAACCAAAGCGGCGCGTAAATTGCCCAAAAATAAAATCAGCAGGACGACGACCAGCACTATGGCTTCCAGCAAGGCATGCAATACCGTGTCTACCGCCTTGTCCACCAGGTTACCGCGATTGTAAAACACCTTGGCTTCAACCCCTTTAGGAAAACCGGGGCTGATCTCCGCCAGTTTTTTCTCTATACCGGCAATGGTTTGTCTGGCGTTAGCGCCGCGCAAACTCAGCACCAACCCGGTGACGGCCTCGCCTTCGCCGTTTTTACTGACCGCGCCGTAGCGGGTCAACGCGCCGATTTTGATTTGCGCGACATCGCCGACGGTAATGGGAATGCCGTTTTTGTTGTCGACCACGATAATGCTGACATCGTCCAGGGTTTTGATGCGGCCTTCGGCACGGACTATCAACGCTTCTTCGCCATCGGTCATGCGGCCTGCGCCGTCATTGCGGTTATTGTTTTGCAATGCGGCCATCAGCTGGTTAATGCTGATGCCTCTGGCCGACATGCGGACATTATCGGGGATAACCTCAAAACTCCTGACCAGGCCGCCCAGCGAATTGACATCGGCAACGCCGGATACCGTGCGCAGTGCAGGACGTATCACCCAGTCCAGTAAACTGCGGCGTTCCATTAAACTTAAGCCACCGCCTTCCACGTTAAACATGAACATTTCGCCCAACGGCGTGGTCATCGGCGCAATGCCGCCTTCGACGCCGGCAGGCAGATTTCCCCACATCGTGTTCAAGCGTTCGGCAATTTGCTGGCGCGCCCAGTAAATATCGGTGCCTTCCTTGAAATCGACGGTAATGTCGGTCAGCGCGTACTTGGCGATAGAGCGCAACATGGTTTGATGCGGAATGCCCAACAGCTCGACCTCGATCGGCGCGGTGATTCTGGCTTCAACTTCTTCCGGCGTCATGCCGGGCGCTTTAACGATAACCTTTACCTGGGTCGGCGACACTTCAGGAAAGGCGTCAATAGGAATGTTTTTAAAAGCATAATAGCCCCCGCCGGACAGCAGCACGACCGACAGCATCATCAGCAGCCGCTGACCCAGCGCAAAACGAATCAGATTACCCATTATTCGTCGCTCCCCAGTCCCAGCCAGTTTGCTTTGAGCGCGACAGCGCCTTTGACGGCTATTTCTTCATGGCCGGTGAGCTCGCCGCTGATAATCGACTCGCCATCCTGTTTACCGACTACGGTGACCGGGGTAACCAGAAATCCCTGTTGCGTGCGGATAAAAATAAAGGCTTTGCCTTCGTTCTGGGCAATAGCCGCATTGGGAATTTTAAACGCCGCCTTGTCGCTGGACTGGACAATCCGGGTGTTGAGCCTTTGTCCGGGGCGTAAAGACGCGCTGTATTGCGGCTCCACTGTAGCCCTGGCCAAAACAGTCTGGTTTTCCGGGTTAACGCTTTGCCCCAACAAGGTGATTTTTGCGGCAGCTTCCGAATTTTCAATCAATACCCGATCGCCGATTTTAATGTTGCTCATGCGTTCCTGCGGAATAGCGATTTCCAGCCAGAGTTCATTCAGGTTGGCGATGCGGTATATCGGCGCCAGCATATCGACACGCGTTCCCGCAACGGCTAAGCGCTCCATCACCACGCCGGCAATCGGCGCGCGGACATTGAGCTGCCGGGTTAACCGGTGTTTTTTACCCAGTTGATCAAGCTCGCCGGCCGTCATCCCGGCGATTTCCAGCAATTGCTTCTGCCCATCCGCCTCAGAAACGGCGGAATGATGCTGGCTGCTGGTTTCCTGCCAGCGCCGGTCTGAAATCACGCCTTCTTCCAGCAGTTTTTTGTCCCGCTGATAAATAGCCGAAACCAGTTGCAGCGTGTTGTCGGCTTTAAGATAAGCCTGCTGTAAGGTCAACAAGTCCGGGCTGTTGAGCTGAGCCAAAATCTGCCCTTTTACAACTTTGTCGCCTATCGCCGCATCCAGCTTCTCGATGACGCCGGCCTGCGCGGCGCTGACAATGTATTCCTGCGTCGGCGGAATCACCACTTTAGCCGGGGCCGATAACACCGGAAATTGGCTAACGGCTTCCAGTTTGCCCAGTTTTATACCGAGGTTATCAAGATTCTCCTCGGAAATTTGAACGATATTTTCCGTTGCGTAGCTGCCGAAACCGGCCAGACTCAATAGCAACACCATTGCGGGACGGACAAAAAACATGCTCATGGCGTAACTCCTACGGTCTGGTTATAAATCGCTATATCGCGCTGTAGCGTGACTGCCCGTTGTTTGGCATTTAACACGGCTTGCTGGGTTCTGGACTGGATTCTTAATAAATCCATCAAATTAATTTCCCCTACCGAAAAGCTTAACAGGGTCATTTTTAAATGTTCTTCGGCAACCTGTTGTAAATTATTGGCAATGCCCAGTTCAACCCGGTTGACTTCCAAATTATGCTCGGCTTCGTGATGCGCCTGTTCCAGGTCGCGGAACAGTTGTTCGCGTTCTGCATACAATTTATTCAATTCGACATTAATCGCCGCAACCTGCGGCGCCAGATGCGCAGCGCCGCCGAAAGGGACGGTAACGCCGATATTGAAACTTGCCGTATGGTTACTGCGCTCGTCCCTGGTGAACTGATCGCTGTTGATGCCGACGGCAAGATTGGTCTGCCCGGAACCCGTTAACTTAACCGCATTCAATTCCGACTGCTTGCGCTCAATCTGTCCATTGATCGCCACTAAGGCCGGATGGCTTTGCTGAATTTTGGTTAACGCAACCAGCTGTTCCTCAAAATAGCCGGGGACTTTAGTCATTTGCGTGATGCTGGAATAACGTTTTCTGGCATGCATTAATTCCGCTTCGGCCTGCGTCACCACCGAGCGTTTTTGCAGCGACTCCGATTGCGCCAACAATAAATCGGCCCTGGACAAATCGCCCAGCTCGACGCGCCGCTGCACTTTAGCCAGTAACTGATCTGTTACGGCCAGCTCTGTTTTAGCCTGTTCATAGCTAAGATTCGCCAGTGCTATATTCCACAATGCATTTCTAACCAATCCCGCCACGCGCAGTTTAACCGCCGCAGCTTGCGCTGTTGCGCTGCCTTCGGCCAGCTTTGCTACCCGTTGTTCCGCGTCCCGCTGGCCCAAATTCCACAACGGTACCTGTACATGAGCATCTATATAATGCAAAGTTCCGCTGGTCGCTTCCTGGTAGCGAAGCCCTGTTTGCGATGCGCCGGCTGTCCAGCTTTCGCCGCGCTGCGCAAGCGCCGCCGCCTCCTCTTCCAGTGAGTTAAGCCAGGTGACATCGGGGTATTTCTCCAGCGTTAAATCAACGACTTTGGATAAACTCAAAGTCGCGTCGCTTTCAATCGGATCATGATGCTCGACAATAGGGGGCGAGCCGGCAAAGCTGGGCGCTATCGCCGCTAAAAAAACAACACTCCCAAGCAAAAACTGAGGAATGAGCCTTTTAGCAAGGTTCAAAAAAAACATAGGTTAATCTCGATGCGGTGCTAACCGCTTTATAACGTTTTAATAAAAACTGGGGCGTAAAGACATTGCATCGCAACATTTTTACAAAAAACGGAGATTATTGGACAGGAGGCGCGCGGGGGGATAGCGATGGAATAAGCAACCGGCAAACAAACTGCTGCGCTTGCGGGGAAAAGTTGGTATCGAAAGGAGATATTGCGGCGTTGAATACCGGGACCTGCTGGTGCAGATAATGGCCGCCGTCCAAGTCCACAATAACCTGTTTGTCTTTCATTCCGGCATCGACACCGACTATGATGCCCCCGGAATTGGAATCATAATCGACCGCCTGAGACGCAAGCATCGCATGTTCAGCGCCGTACATTTCAAGACCGGGAACGTGCAGCCCCAAGCCCGAAACTTTCTGTCCGGCATGCGCATGCACCAACGGTGCAATCAATTGCAGTATAGCCAGAAAGATAACGGTGGATTTGCGTAGTGCTATAAACATGCAGACAATGCTATGCTATTAAAAAGTAATTAACAACTTGTTGTTTAATTATTTGTCCCGATAATGTAAGAACCTGACTTGTTGCCTGAAGCAGCAAGCATTGACCCGAAGAGTGCATGGCCGGGATAGCCGTACATAATTCAACTTAATTTAACTTGTGAGTGTATGAACAAATATACCGGAATTATTGCTACTTTATTAATGGGGCTTGCCTTGACTTTAGGCGGGATGTCGGATGCTGACGCCAAACGTTTCGGCGGCGGCAGCTCTTTTGGCGGCAGATCCTCCTACAGCGCACCGTATCAACGCTCAGTAACTCCACCGACCCGGTCCGCGACCCAACAACCGGCTGCTGCGCCCAATCAGGCCGCCAAACCGGGCTGGGCCGGGCGTAGCGGTTTAATGGGCATGCTGGGCGGTCTGGCGTTAGGCGGATTATTAGGTTCGATGTTTCACGGCGGCGGTTTTCAAGGCATTAACTTTATGGACATCCTTGTTTTCGGCGGGATTGCGTTTGTACTTTATAAATTGTTCGCCGCTAAAAAAACGGGGGCTGCGCAACGGCCTGCCTATGACCGCACCGCCGATCATAGTTATCAGGACACCGCTGCAAGCTATCATCCGCACCAAGAAACTCCGGCCGGACCGGCAGGTTTCGACACCGACATCCTGTTCAAAAAAGATAAAAACACCGGCGTTTACTCTCAACCCGCCCAACAGGATGCCGAATTCGTGGCCGCGGTTATTCCCAAAGACTTCGATCAACAGGCTTTCCTCAGCGGCGCAAAGATAGCCTTTGCCAACCTTCAAAAAGCCTGGGACGCACGCGATCTTGCCGAAATCAGAGGCTTAACCACGGATAAGGTATTTGCTGAAATTCAGGATCAGCTTAAAGCATCCGATGCCGCAAACCACACCGAAATATTAAAACTGGAAGCGGAACTGCTGGAAGTCAGGGAAGTCGGTTCAGAACTTGAAGCGGTCGTACTGTTCGATTCGATCATGCGCGAAGGCATCGACGCTCAGACCGAACAAGTCAGGGAGGTCTGGCATTTTATTAAACCGAAAGTCAGTATCCAGCCCAAATGGTATCTGGACGGCATACAGCAATTGGCCGATTGATTCATCATCGAAGATGCAGGCCTGAATAAGGCTGGCCAGGCTTAGGGCAGGACGGGGGTTTCCGGCATATTCGAGCAATGTGCCGGAAACCCCCGTTTTTTGTAACGGATCGGCGGGGACACGGACAATTCTCGGTATATTCGCTTCCAGGGGGGCTATTCCCCGCTAACCGGCCCTGGAGTAATCCGGCTACAGGATTTAACATTTCGAAACTCCTCAGAGTGAGGACGGCAATTCCTAAACATCGCCCTATCCCTTTAAAATCTACTTGCGCTGCAGGGGAGTTATCATGCAAATAAACAGCGGCAGTTTGATCGTCAATTATGTTGCCTTGGCTGAAAAAAACGTATTTTTTGCAGAAATAAGCTGGCAAGAAGGGATTATTACCGCGATTCAAACCTTAGGTAGCGAAAATCCCGACTATCCGTATTTAATCCCCGGCTTTATTGATGCGCATGTCCATATAGAAAGCTCAATGCTCCCCCCTTCCGAATTTGCACGGATTGCAGTGCGGCACGGCACGATTGCGACTGTGTCCGACCCGCATGAAATAGCCAATGTACTGGGAATAGAGGGCGTACTCTTCATGCTGGAGAATGCGGCGCAAACGCCGTTTAATTTCTTTTTCGGCGCGCCTTCCTGCGTTCCTGCAACAACTTTCGAAACAGCCGGAGCCGTGCTGGATCTGGAACAGATAGAAACTTTATTCGAACAAACGCCGATTAAATATTTGTCTGAAATGATGAACTATCCAGGCGTGTTGGGGCAAGATGCGACCGTGATGGCTAAATTGGCGCTGGCTAAACGCTATAATTACCCGATTGACGGCCACGCCCCCGGATTAACCGGCGAAGATGCCCTGCGTTACGCGCAAGCAGGCATCAGCACTGACCATGAATGCCTTAGTCTTGCGGAAGCGGAAACGAAACTGGCCGCAGGAATGAAAATTCTGATTAGGGAAGGTTCGGCGGCGCGCAATTTTGCGGATTTACATTCTTTAATCAGCACCCATTCCCCGCTAGTGATGTTATGCAGCGATGACAAACATCCCGATGATTTAGTCGCAGGGCATATTAATCAACTCGCCGCAACAGCCGTGGCGGCCGGGCATGATATTTTTTCGGTGTTGCAATGCGCCTGCATCAATCCTATCCGGCACTATGATCTGCCGCTAGGGCAATTGCGCTTGGGCGATTGCATGGACGCGGTTTTAGTGGAAAGTTTGCGCACTTTGCAACCGCTGAAAACCTGGTTAAAAGGCGAGTTGGTCGCAGAGCATGGCTTGAGTTTATTGCCAAGCGTAAAAGCGCCGGCATTGAATCAGTTTAATGCCAGGAAAGTCGCTGCGGCGGATTTCACTATGCCGGCTCGAGGCGAGAACATTCGGGTAATCAAAGCGTTTGACGGTGAATTATTGACTGAAGAATGGCAAACTCGGGCGAACATTGAACAAGACAATTTGGTTATAGATACCGGGCGGGATATTTTGCTGCTGACCGTGATTAATCGTTATCAGCCGCAACTGCCGGCCGTCGCGTTTATCAATGGCTTTGGTTTGCATACGGGAGCTTTAGCCTCAACGATAGCGCATGATTCGCATAATATTATCGCAGTAGCGGCGGACATAGATTCCCTGTGCCTGGCGGTTAATCGGATTATTGATGAACAGGGCGGGATTGCCGTAGCGCAGGACGGGCAATGTTCATTATTGCCGTTACCGATAGCCGGACTGATGAGCGATGCCGATGGTGACGAAGTCGCAAGCCGATATGCGCAGCTGGACCGGCAGGCGAAACAGCTGGGCTCGAAATTACGCGCTCCGTTTATGACCCTGTCATTTATGGCTTTGCTGGTGATTCCTGAACTTAAACTAAGCGACCAAGGCCTGTTCGATGGACGCAGCTTTAAGTTCACCCCTGTGACTGTATGAATAACCTTTATTTTGGATCACGACCCGGTCCCGGCAGAAAAAACTGCCGGGACTGCGACGCTTGATTATACCCGCAACCGGGAAAATTAACGGTGCTAAGCCAGGCTGGCGAGGCGGCGCGGTTCGTTAAAAGTTACAGTTGTCGGCCGGCGTTATGCCTTCTTTGTCTATAGATAACGCCGCCTTACCGTTCGGGTAAGTGATGACCCAGATGCTGTCGAAATCCTGGCCTTCCCACGAGGGCGGATTTTTTACCCCTAGCTTTTCGGCAATATGCGGAATCGCCTTATGCTCCCAGACCATCAAAACCGTACCGGTTTTTTCCATGACGTTTTTGGCGACTTTTGAATAATCATCTTTATCGTATTTGCTATCGACCGTCAGATTATATTGAATAGCGAAGGGGCTAACCGTCTGGAACATTCTGGCATGAGTCGTCGCTTTGCCCAATCCCAGCGTAGGGATATAAGTGTAGTCCGGCGTCTTGAACTTTTGATATAGGACCGCCGGGAGTTGCAGGGCGCGGTTCTCGCCCTGGCATGACAGATTGTCGCCGGACTCGGGTTTTTCACCGTGCCGGATCATAATTACCTTCAAGTTATTGTCAGGCGCGGCTTGAACGATACAGGAAAACGGCAGGACGAATACAGCGATTCCGGTTAAAACGGGCAGCATATGTTTTATCATTAGGGTTTTCCTCTTCGTTTAGAATCACAGACTCGTGAATTTGACTGGGAACAGGCGAATATCAGCTCCGCCTTCAATAAGTCAAGACGCGCCCCTTTTTGTTTCAGCTTTGAATATTACGCTGAGTGAATTTTCACCACGAAGAATACAGAGAACGCGAAGCTTAATAGGATTATTTTCTTCGTGTCCTCTGTGGTAAATAATTTTCAGCCTAAATTTTCACAGCCATGCTTTTTCTTGTAGCGTATCGACGAAATCACCGACAGCGCGATCAATATGGCGCCGGTCAAGCCGGTTACAACTTCGGGAATTTCACGGGTTATGCTAACGAGCATAATGCCCGCCAGCACCCCGATCGCATAATGCGCGCCGTGCTCCAGAAACACATACTCATCCAGCGTGCCTTTACGCACCAGATAAACCGTCAGGCTTCGTACAAACATCGCGCCGATAGCCAGGCCCAGCATAATGATGACCACGTCCTGGGTGATCGCGAATGCGCCGATCACGCCATCGAATGAAAACGACGCATCCAGCACTTCAAGATAAATAAAACTCATCATGCCGCTTTTTTTAAGCGTAGCAACAACCTGTTCGCCTTCTTCCTCATGTTCGAACAAGGCCGCAAAACTGTCCACGATAACAAATAAAATAACCCCGGTGACGCCGGCAACCAGCACATCCAAACGGATTTCCTGAGGCAGGTAGTTTTGAATAATTAGCAGCGGCCCTAAGGCCATGATTATTTCAATTGCTTCAAGCTTCCCGAACGAGGACATCTTTTCTTCCACATAGCCCAGCCAATGCAATTCCTTGTTTTTATCAAAGATGAACGAATAAAACACCATCAACAGGAACATGCCGCCAAATGCCGCAATCTGCACATGCGACTCTTCCAAATGTTTGGCGTAAGTCGCAGTGTCGTTTAACGCCATTTCGGTCACGCCCATAAAGTCGATTCCGGTGGCGGCCGAAACGATCACGATAGGAAACAGCAGCCGCATGCCGAAAACGGCGATTAAAATCCCCCAGGTTAAAAAATACTTCTGCCAGCGGTCATTCATACGCTTTAGAATTGATGCGTTAACAACCGCATTATCGAATGATAAACTGACTTCAAGAACGCCGAGAATAACAGCGATAAAAACGCCCATTATTCCAGCCCAATAAAATGCCGCCGCCAGGCAAATTGCGGCGACGATAAAAGAAAGACGAAAATGCTGCATGTAATACTCTTTAAAGTGAATGATTTGTGTTTTTTGTTGAGCAACTATAAGTGCATTTGATTTAAAATCAACACTTATAAAAATCCGGGCAACGCTATACTTTCCGGAATTTAGCGGATTGCTTTCTTGTAAAAGCAAAAAAAATCGTAAGTGCTAAATACAAGCGTACTATACCAAAATGCTAGAATTACAAATTTACAATCGTTGATGCTTATGCTCTTTTTCCGGCCGGCTGCTTTATTATGCCTGACGCTCTGTTCATCGCTGTTATTGGCGGAATCCGCACCGCCTGCGCCTGCCGAAAAGGTCTCTTTGCAACTCAAGTGGTTACATTCTTTCCAGTTTGCCGGCTACTATGCGGCTAAGGAAAAAGGCTTTTACGCCGAGGAAAATCTGGATGTCACTATCCGTGAGCGTATTCCCGGCATCAATAACATTGAACAAGTCCTGCAAGATGAGTCCCAATACGGCGTGGCCGATACCGGACTGCTGGAGCAGCGGCTGGTCGGCAAGCCGGTGGTGGTTTTGGCTTCCATTTTTCAGCATAGCCCGCTGGTGTACCTTACCTTAAAAAATTCCGGCATAGTCAGCCCTTACGAACTTAAGGGCAAACGGATCATGGAGGACAATTATGACAATGCGCCTCTGCTTGCCATGCTTTATGAAGCAGGCATTTCTACTGATGAATTTATCCGTTTGGAAAACTCCTTCAACCCCAACGACCTGATTAACGGCAAGACCGACGCCATGGTCAGCTATCTGACCGACCAGATCGATTACTTCAAAAAGAGAGGTATCGAAATCAACGTCATTGATCCCCGCAACTACGGCGTAGATTTTTTGAGCGACAATCTGTTCACCACGGAGCAGGAAATAAACCATCATCCTGAAAGAGTCCAACGCTTCCTGCGCGCCTCGCTTAAAGGCTGGGATTATGCACTCAAACATCAGGACGAATTGATCCGGATTATTCTCGACAAATATAACACCGGCAACCGGCTGACTGCCGACCACTTGCGCTTTGAGGCGCAAGAAACGGTAAAGATGATCTTGCCGGAGACTATCACCATCGGCCACACCGACATCAAGCGTTTTCAGCGTATCGCCGACACTTACCGGCAACTGGGCCTGGTAAGCTCAATAGATCATCTGGAGGGTTTTATTTACCGGCCAATAAAACCCGGCAAGCTCAATTTCACGCCGGAGGAACAGGCATGGTTAAAAGCGCATCCGGTTGTCCGCGTAGGCGTAGACCGGGATTTTCCGCCTTACGAATGGATAGACGCAAAAGGCGCGTACGTCGGCCTGAGCGCGGATTATATCGCCCTGGTCGAGCAGCTGCTGGGCGTGAAGCTGGACATAGTGAAGAATAAATCCTGGCCTGAAATTTTGGAAATGGCGCAACGAGGTGAGCTGGACATGCTTTCCAACGCCAATAAAACGCCCGAACGCGAGCGCTACTTGATTTTTACCGAAGCCTATCTGAACACTCCGGCCATCATTATCAGCGACAATAATAACGGCTTTATCGGCACGCTGGATCGTCTTGACCACAAACAGGTGACGCTGGAAAAAGGCTACTTCATGCAGGAACTGCTAAAGCATGATCATCCTGAGATACGCCTGATTCCCGCAGAAAATGTACACGATGCGTTGAACATGGTCAGCAGCGGCAAAGCGGAGGCCTATATTGGCGATGCAGCCGCGGCAAACTACGCGGTTAAAAAAGAAGGCATGCTTAATCTCAATTTTTCCGGGGATACCGGCTACAAAAGCCACCACCGCATGGCGGCCACCAAGGCTAATCCTGAACTGGCAAGCTTGCTCGACAAAGCGTTGGCCGACATCCCCCTGTCTGGAAGAGAAGCCATCCAGAATCGTTGGATGAGTTTGAAATACGAACCCGGTATAAAAACCGAGGCCGTTCTGCTCTATGCATCGGCGGCGCTGGTACTGCTTACTTTTATTATCGGCTGGAATATGCGTTTGCGGCGGGAAATCTGCAAACGAAAACAGGTTGAAGAAGCGCAGCGGATGGCCGCCAGCGTTTTTGCAAGCACCCAGGAAGGCATCCTGATTACCGATGCGCAATGCAACATTATCGATATAAATCCGGCGTTCACCAGCATAACGGGATATTTGCGGGATGAGGCGCTGGGTAAAAAACCGAATATACTCAAGTCCGGACTTCACGATGCCGACTTCTATCAGAAAATGTGGCAAGCAATCAACCGGCAGGGCTACTGGCGCGGTGAGGTTTGGAACCGTAAAAAAGGCGGGGAGATATTTGCCGAATGGCTGACCATTTCCGCGGTTACCGACAAGCAGAATAAAATAACCCATTATATTGGCGCGTCTTCGGATATTACCCAGCTTAAAGAGCATGAGCGCAAGCTGGAGCTGATTGCCCACTACGACCCTCTCACCGGTGTGCCGAACCGGATTCTGTTGGCGGATCGCATGCATCTGGCATTTGCCCAAACCCGGCGCGATAACTGTTTAATGGCGGTCGGTTATCTTGACCTGGACGGCTTTAAACCTGTTAACGATAGACTGGGACATGAAGCGGGCGACCAGCTGCTGATCGAAATTGCCCTGCGTATTAAAAATGCCCTGCGCGAAGGCGATACCGTCGCCCGTTTAGGCGGCGATGAGTTTGTGTTTTTGTTGTTGGGACTGGACAAGGTTGAAGACTGTGAAATCACCTTGCACCGCCTGCTGAAAGTCATCAGTGAGCCTGTTATCTTGAGAAACCAGGCTGTCTGCGTTTCCGCCAGTATCGGCATCAGCATTTTTCCTGCAGACAACACCGACCCGGACACGCTGTTACGGCATGCCGATCAAGCCATGTACCAGGCCAAGCAACAGGGGAAAAACTGCTTTCATATTTATAACCTGGAGCTGGACCGCCAACTCCATGCACACCGTGAAGCGCTGAACCGCATTGAACAGGCGCTTGAAAACGAGGAATTCGAGCTTTATTTCCAGCCCAAAGTCGATATGCAGCAAAATGTCGTGTTCGGCGCGGAAGCATTGATACGCTGGCTACATCCTGAACGCGGCCTGGTCATGCCGGATGATTTTCTGCCGCTGCTTGAAAATCATGAACTTGCAATCAAACTCGATGCCTGGGTTATCGATAAGGCGTTGCAGCATATGGAGCACTGGCAGAGTCAGGGCCTGCAACTCCGGATCAGCGTCAATATCACCGCCAGATCGCTGCAGACAGACGATTTTGTGCTGCAACTTTATTACGCATTCGAACGCCATCCGACTGCCAAACCGGCTCATTTTGAACTGGAGATACTGGAAACCCAAGCCTTATCCGATTTAACGCTGACCTCCCAGGTTATAAAAGACTGCCAGACGCTGGGCGTGCAGTTTGCGCTGGACGATTTCGGCACGGGCTATTCCTCGCTCAGCTACCTCAAACATCTATCGGTAGAAACATTAAAAATCGACCAGACTTTTGTGCGTGATATGCTGGAAGACGAAGATGATTTAGCTATCGTGCAGGGCGTAATCGGTTTGGCCGAATCGTTCCGGCGGCAGGTCATCGCCGAGGGAGTGGAATCTATCGAACACGGCATCGCTCTTTTGCAAATGGGCTGCTGTCACGCACAAGGTTACGGCATTGCCAAACCCATGCCCGCCTCCGAGCTTGCCGCCTGGATAAAAGAATGGAAAGCCCCGGCGGAGTGGAAAATATCCGATCACCACCCGGAACATCAAATATAATCCTAAAAATCAGTGGGAACGCGTAAAATCCGTTCGTGCAGAGCCCTTCGACTGGGCTCTGGGCGAACGGGGTTTGGAATGCTCAACTGATTTTTCTAGGATAATCCGGCAACCACCTTTACGACTAACCGACATGACTTATAACGAAGACTTTTTCATCCTGGCCAATCAGCTGATTGAAGCAGGCCGCTTTATCGACAGCAAAGGCTGGGTGCCTGCAACCAGCGGCAATTTTTCGGCACGGCTGCCTGACGGCGCCATCGCCATTACCGTTTCCGGCAAGCACAAAGGCCGGTTACAGCTGGACGATATTATGCTGATCGATAGCGACGCCAATTCCCTGGACGGTAAAAAACCGTCAGCCGAAACAGTGTTGCACACTTCGCTGTATAAACGCTTTCCGGCGGTTCAGTCGGTACTGCATCCGCATTCGATCAATGCCACGCTGTGTTCGCGGATTTTCAAATCCGAAATCGTGCTGGAAGATTATGAACTGTTAAAAGCCTTGACCGGCATTGATACCCACGAAAGCCGGGTTGTGATACCGATTTTTGCCAACGACCAGAACATCCCGCGCCTGGCCGGGCAAGTGGAGCGGTACATGGACGAACACGGCGCCATCCATGCCTATATAATTGCCGGACACGGGCTTTATACCTGGGGCGGTTCGGTACAGGAAACACTGCGCCACCTTGAGGCGCTGGAATTTTTATTTGATTGTGAATTGCGATTGCACGGAGTCAGGAAATCATGAGCGCACTAACCGTTTACCCCGATAACCAACCTAAGCTAGGCGAAACCGTCACCGACTTTGCCGCCATCCGGGACAGGCTCAATACCATAGGCGTCCAGTTCGAACGCTGGACGGCCAACTGCGATTTTGCCGCCGACGCCGGCCAGGACACCGTGTTGGCCGCCTACAGCGATTCAATAGACCGCCTGAAGCAGCAATACAGTTTCCAATCCGTTGACGTAATCAGCTTGAATCCCGATCATCCCGACAAGGCCGCGTTCCGGCAGAAGTTCCTTGCCGAGCATGTCCATGCCGATTTTGAAGTGCGCTTTTTTATCGAGGGCTGCGGCCTGTTTTACCTGCATGTCGGCGATAAAGTCTATGCCGTGCTGTGCGGGCAAGGCGATCTGATCAGCGTTCCGGCCAATACCACGCACTGGTTCGATATGGGCGAGAATCCCGGCTTTAAATGCATCCGTTTATTCACCACGCCGGACGGCTGGGTCGCCGAATTTACCGGCAGCGACATTGCCAAATCTTTCCCTACCCTTGATCAATACGTTGCAGGCTTGTCATGATTAAAGCCATCGTCACCGATATTGAAGGCACGACCTCGTCGATCTTATTCGTTAAGGATGTGCTGTTTCCTTATGCGCGGGCCAACCTGGCCGGCTATGTCCAGCGCCATGCAAACGACCCGCAAGTCAAAGCGCTGCTGGAAGATGTCTGCAAAGAAGTCGGAGCGCAGCTGTCTACAGAACAAACCATCGACCAGCTGATCCGGTGGATAGACGAAGATAAAAAAGTCACGCCGTTAAAGTCCCTGCAAGGCCTGCTCTGGGAAGCCGGTTACCGGCAAGGCGACTTCAAGGGCCATGTTTACCCCGATGCGGCGGAAAAACTCAAGGAATGGAAAAGCCGGGGGCTGGATTTATACGTCTATTCTTCCGGTTCGGTTTACGCGCAAAAACTGCTGTTCGGACATACCGAATACGGCGATTTAACCCCGCTGTTTTCCGGCTATTTCGACACCCATATCGGCGGCAAAAAAGAAAAACAAGCGTATGACAACATAGCCGGACAGCTTGCCATACCGGCAAACCAACTGCTGTTTTTATCGGACATTAAAGAAGAACTGGATGCCGCCGAAGCCGCAGGCTTTGAAACCGTCTGGCTGACCAGGGACAGCGCGCCGGACCCGCAAGCCGGGCACCGGCAGGTGAATAGTTTCGATCAAATCAGCTTGGCGTTTGCGGCCCAGCGCTGACACCGTATGCTTGTTTCTAGCTCCTGCGTGGAGCGAGAATGCAAAGCTTCGCGGCGATCAATCCGGCAAAACGCAAACTTCAATATCCGCCTGCCATAATTGGGAGACCAGCGACTTTGCTTTTCCCGGCTCGCCGCTAGTCCAGAAGCATTCCGTACCGGCCTCGGCCCGATCGGCCAACAAATTGCCCACTTCAAGCCGGCGTCGAAGTTGCCGTGCAACGGCGGCGGCGGAATCTATCACAGCCACTGTTGGTCCCGCTATCTCCTGTATCAGCGGCGCCAAAAACGGATAATGCGTACACCCCAGCACCAGCGTATCGGCTTTTTGCTCCAGCAATGGCAGCACATACCTCTCCAGCAACAGCCGGGTTTGGTCGCCCGACAGATCGCCGGCTTCGACCTGCTCAACCAGCCCTGGACATGCCTGCCCCAATATCTCGACATCCTCGCCGTAGCGCGCAAACAACTTCACAAAGTTATCGCCGGCCAAGGTCCGGCTGGTAGCCAGAACGCCGATAACGCCTGATTTAGTGTGCTCGACCGCCGGTTTAACCGCAGGCTCCATTGCGATAATCGGCATGAAGAATCTTGAGCGTAACGTGGTTACCGCCGCGCCGGTCGCGGTATTGCAGGCAACAACTATAGCCTTGGCGTTCCGGCTCACTAAGAATTCGCTAATCGCAGTCGACCTGCCCTCGATAAATTGCCGGGATTTATCGCCATACGGCGCATGGCCCGAATCCGCCACATACAGCAGGTCTTCACCCGGCAACGCACGGCGAATCTCATGCAGGACTGACAATCCGCCGACGCCCGAATCGAAGACACCAATAGGATTTGCGGCATTCATATTCTGCAACTTCATCAGGCGGCAAGGATTGTTTTTGCACCGACGATGGACGGAAACACTTTTTGAATGGCGGGATTTACCAATAAAAAATATATGAGGCCGGGAAAAGGGAAAACAAATCCCGATAACTCAGCCGATTTTTTGGTTTTAATCATTAATAGTTCTGCATTTTTTGCAGCTTTATTCGATATTTTAAAGACGCTGCCGGGATTCAAATAGTTTTTGTGTTGCCATAAAGCCGCATTATACCTTCGTAAAAATAGATTTTCTTGTCCTTGTTTGTCGGTAATGTGCGTGAGGAAACAGCAACACGATACGATGACGTATTAGGCCTGCCGGCCCTTTTAATCAATTTTGCTATGCCCGGTCGAAGGAGCGACGATGCATAAATTGTGTTGGCGACGATTGGTCTCAAACAGGATAAGCCGATTTACGATATCCTCCGCGCTGCTTGATCCTATCGGACCGGCTGTGATGCGGTCAGTGACGTCGCTAATCAGATGCACGTAGCTCTCGTGCGGTCCGCCGGCCAGGGTTGAGTTGATTAACAACTCGGTATCATCACGCTCCAGCAATACTTTTTCCGGAGCCGCGCTGCCCGGATTGCAGGCGCCAAAAAATATAAGGCCGTCTGTCGTTGTCAGCGAACTCAGGGTATTTGTGAAATGAAAGAACCGTTCCGGGGATATTTCGGCTGATGTCTTTTGCTCGAACAGCGGTTCGCGGCAAATGAGTTCACAGAGATTGCGCCGGGCTTCACGCTGATCCTCCGGACTTGTTGCCAGCTGATTGGCTGAGCAGTAGCTATCGTAGCAGGCAAGGTCCAGCGGCTGCATCTGTTTTTCCAGTCCCTTTAGCAAATGAAAGCTATCGGTCGCTTTCATCGGCGCCAACTCCCGCCAGTGCGATGCCATAAAATCGCTGAATACGCGGTTCTTCCCGGTATCATAGGTAATGGCCATCACATTCTTAAGTCCCGGCTGCGCCTCGGAAAACTGAACCAACTTACCTTTGCCTCCCGTTACCTCAAAGTCTTGCCAAAATACCGCATTTTTGAGTACCGGACCGTCGAAACCGCCATGGCTGATAAAAACAACCCGGTCGAAAAGAAGCGACTGCCGCGCCATTTTCTCG
>JALNYY010000057.1 GCA_023229605.1 Methylobacter sp. | reverse complement strand
GAATATCTCTGACTTGCGCCTTGGGGGCTATGCTGTTGCCTTCTACAGGGCGTAAGCGAGGAGCTGCGGCTTCTGCCGATACCGGAGTCTGTTTTTGACGTTGCTTCGGCAGATTGCCTTCAGGTTCGACGGTTTCTTCCGCATTGGTATAACCTTCGGATTCGGCATATAAAGACTCACCGGAACGCCCCTGCTCCGCTTGACCGGCTTCGGGCTCTTCCGTCACCTCTTCCGCAGCTCCGGTGCTTTCAAGAGTATCGCCCGCAGTTTCGGTGGATAAAGGCTCCGGGTCCGGCAACTTTAAAACCTGATCGGCGCCGGCCGGTAATTTTGCAGCCGTATCGGCGCCTGAACCACCTGAAGCCGGAATACTCAATTCGCTTACTACCTGCCCACTGTTATCGACAGGATCATCGAACAGCATCGGGATAAAAATAGCGCATAAGGCCGTAACAACGACGGCGCCAATCAAACGTTGTTTTAATTCATGATCCATTTCGTCTACTCACTTATTCTCAAATTCAACCAAGCACTCAGATACCAAAAAGAAAGATCCAAAAACCAGTAACAGATCACCTTCTCTCGACTGATTTTTTGCAGCAGTAAAGGCTTCATTAAAACCGGAAAAACCAAAAGAAACCCTGGGTACCGAACTTTGCGAAAAAATCTCACGCATAATCGATTCCGTAGCCGCTCTGGGATTCGCCAACGGCGCAAAAAACCAGTCGTAAACCACCAGATTCATAATTTCAAGTACGCCGGCGATGTCCTTGTCTTTCATCATTGAAAAAACAGCATGGATGCGTCTGCCGGGGAAAACAGCGGTCACATAATCGGCTAATGTCCTGACAGCCTGGGGATTATGCCCCACATCCAGCAACACCGGGATTTCGCCGTCAATAAGTTGAAACCGACCGGCTAAATGGACGTTTTCCAACCCCTGCTTAATCGATTTTTCGGTTACCGGCAAGATCTCGGCCATCTTGGTCACTGCAAAAATAACCGCCGATGCATTGCGATACTGATGCTCCCCTTTTAAACCCGGCTCCGGTAATTGTAGCATTTGTCGGTCAGCAGAAAACCAATCCCATCCTGTTGCCCGTTTTTTATAACTAAAATCCTTACCGATACAATACAGCAAGGCATGCTGCTCAATGGCGCTTTGTATCAATGATTCGGGCGGAGCCGGATCAGCTGTGACAGCAGGAGTTGCCGCCCGGAAAATGCCTGCTTTTTCCCGCCCTATCGCTTCCCGCGTACCCCCCAGCCATTCAACGTGGTCAATACAGATGCTGGTTATCAATGCCACGTCAGGATCTACGATATTGACGGCATCCAGTCGCCCCCCCAGACCAACTTCCAACAATTGAACATCGACACCGGCGCGATGAAATATGTCCAGCGCCGCCAGTGTACCAAATTCAAAATAACTTAATGAAGTATTGCCCCGTACCGCTTCTATTCTGGTGAATGCCTCGCAAATTTCGTCGTCGGCTACCGGCTTGCCGTCTATTTTTATTCTTTCATTGTATTTCAGGATATGCGGCGACGTATAAGCCCCCACCCGATAACCCTGCGCAATGTAAATAGCCTCAAGATAAGCAACTGATGAGCCCTTGCCGTTGGTTCCTGCAACAGTAAGGGTCGGGGGTTTGACATAATCGGGGTTAAGCGCATGGAAAACGTGTGCCGCCCGCTCCAAACCCAAATCAATTACTAAAGGATGTAAGCTTTCCTGCCATTTCAGCCAACCCTGTAGCGAATCAAAACGTATCATTAACCGATATAAAAAATCAGTCTTCCTGATCCGGGTGATGCTCCGCATCATCCGCTTCAACTGCAAATTTCCCTGCGCTTTCGGCATCCCCTTTTGACAAAAGGGGGCCGAGGGGTATTTGGTCTCTACCCGCCATCAATATAGCCAAAACAGCGGCTATTTTATCGCGCATTTCCCGCCTGTCGATAATCATATCGATAGCGCCATGCTCCTGTAAGAACTCGCTACGCTGAAAACCTTCCGGCAGTTTTTCACGGACGGTTTGCTCTATGACTCTTGGACCTGCAAAACCGATCAATGCATTGGGTTCGGCAACATTAATATCGCCCAACATGGCTAAACTGGCTGAAACGCCGCCCATGGTCGGGTCGGTCATGAACGAAATATACGGCAGCCCCGCATCGGACAGCTTGGTTAATGCCGCACTGGTTTTAGCCATCTGGAACAAGGAAAACAGCGACTCCTGCATACGCGCGCCGCCGCTGGCTGTAAACACAATAAACGGTACGCCCAGCTCCAGGCTTTTGTTGACGCCCCGAACAAACTTTTCGCCGACTACCGACCCCATCGATCCGCCCATAAAGCCGAAATCGAAAGCGGCCGCAACAATATCCCGGCCTTTTAGCTGGCCTTTCATGACAACCAGCGCGTCATTTTCTTTGGTCTGTTTTTGCGCCTGGGTAACCCGGTCCTTGTATTTTTTACTGTCCTTGAATTTCAACGGATCGACAGGCTTAACATTTTTACCTATCTCCTCATGGCCGCCTTCGTCCAAAAACATATTCAACCGCGTTCTAGCCGAAATGCGCATGTGATGCTCACATTTCGGGCACACGCTGAAGTTTCTTTCCAGCTCCGTATTGTAAAGAATCGCATTGCAGCTAGGGCACTTATTCCACAGTCCTTCAGGCACAGCCCCTTTTTTATTCGACCCTTCCGTTCTAATTGTTGAAGGGATTAACTTCTCAAACCAACTCATTCATATACCCCATCGTGTTTTATCACCGTGTTCTAAACCCTGTCCTCTAGCTATCCATTGCCTGGCGCATGGCTACCAATAACTCGACTATTTCTTTTTTAGCGCGTTCCGGATCATCCGGATTCGCTTCAATTTTGCTGATCAGTGCGCTGCCGATGACCACGCCGTCACCCAACTCCGCAACAGTCTGCGCGGTTTGCGCGTCTTTTACGCCAAAGCCGATAGCCACCGGCAAGCGCGTATTCGCCCGGATTTGCTTGAGCTTGGTTTCGACGTCCGCTGTATTTAAATGGCCTGCGCCGGTTACGCCCTTCAGCGAAACATAGTAAAGATAACCGCTGCCGACAGCGTCCATTTTTTTAATGCGCTCATCGCCGCTATTGGGCGCCAGCAAGAAAATCGGATCAATATCGCGCGCCTTTAACAAGGCGGCGCATTCTTCCGCTTCTTCCGGCGGCAAATCGACGGTTAATACACCATCGATCTCGGCGCGTTGCGCGGCATTGGCAAAATCCTCATAACCCATCGCTTCAATGGGATTCACATAGCCCATCAACACCACCGGCGTATGTTGATTGGTTCTTCTAAATTCCGCCGCGATAGCCAAGGTGCGTCTCAAGCTCATTTTATGCTCCAAGGCTCGCTCGCTGGCTCGCTGAATAACCGGTCCGTCAGCCATGGGGTCGGAAAAAGGCACGCCCAGTTCGATAATATCAACACCGGCCTCGACCATCGCATGCATCATCGGCAGGGTAAAATCAGGCCTAGGGTCGCCTGCGGTAATAAACGGGACTAACGCCTTGCGACCCGATTTGGATAATGCTTCAAATGTAGCAGCTAATCGACTCACAGTTCTATCCCCTCGCGTTGCGCCATCGTTTGCATGTCTTTATCGCCGCGACCGGACAGACAGACAATTATAATTTCGTCTTTGCTCATGGTTGGAGCAAACTTCATCGTGTATGCCATCGCATGGCTCGATTCCAACGCCGGAATAATACCTTCCATCCGGGTCAATGCATGGAAACCCTCCAGCGCCTCGGTGTCGGTAATATTGACATATTCAGCCCTGCCGGTATCTTTCAGCCATGCATGTTCAGGGCCTACGCCAGGATAATCCAGACCGGCTGAAATGGAGTGCGTCTCGATGATTTCACCGTCGTCATCTTCCATCAGATAAGTCCGGTTGCCGTGCAGCACGCCGGGACGGCCTGCGCATAAAGGTGCGGAATGACGGCCTGTCTCAATGCCGTCGCCGGCCGCTTCAACGCCGATCATTTTTACCGAACGGTCATCAATAAACGGATAAAACAAGCCGATTGCATTCGAGCCGCCGCCGACACAGGCAACCAACGCATCCGGCAATCGTCCTGCCTGCTCCAGGCATTGCTGCCTTGCTTCGCGGCCGATAATGGCCTGAAAATCCCTGACCATAGCAGGATAAGGGTGGGGACCAGCAACCGTACCTATAATATAAAAGGTGTTATCGACATTGGTCACCCAGTCTCTGAGCGCTTCGTTCAACGCATCTTTCAAGGTTTTTGAACCGGACTCAACCGCGACGACTTTCGCGCCCAGCAACTTCATCCTATACACATTCAAAGACTGCCGGGCGACATCGACAGCGCCCATATAGACCACGCATTCCAACCCCAGTCGCGCTGCAACCGTTGCCGTCGCAACGCCATGCTGACCGGCTCCGGTCTCGGCAATAATGCGCGTTTTGCCCATACGCTTAGCCAATAAAGCCTGGCCTATAGTGTTATTTATTTTATGCGCGCCGGTATGATTAAGGTCTTCGCGTTTTAGATAGATCTGCGCGCCGCCGAGCTCACGACTCCAGCGTTCGGCATGATATAAAGGCGATGGCCGGCCTACGTAATACTTTAAATCGGCATCCAGTTCCGCAATAAATTCCGGATCGTCTAAATACTGCTGATAAGCCGCATTCAATTCCTGAATCGGCAGCATCAATGTTTCCGCGACGAACATTCCGCCGTAGGGGCCAAAGTGTCCCCGCTCATCGGGCATATTATATTTTTCTGTCATATTATTATTCTGTCACCCTCGTTAACTTCACGTATGAATGCCGCCATTTTCAGCGCATCCTTTACACCCTTTTTTGCTTCCACGCCGCTGCTGACATCCAGAGCATAAGGCTTTACCGTCTGCACCGCCTGCCTGGCATTGCTCTCGTCCAACCCGCCCGCCAGCACGATAGGCAAGGCGCAATGTTCAGGGATTTTGTTCCAGTCGAACCGGCTACCCGTGCCGCCTTTCGCTCCCGGATGATAAGCATCCAGCAGCAACCCTGCCGCATCATGATAGTGCCTCGCCAGACCTGAAATATCGACGCCGTCCTGCATTCTCACCGCCTTCATGTAACGCTTGCCGTAAAGCCTGCAAGCTTCAGCGGGTTCATCGCCATGAAACTGCAAGCAATCTATCGGCACCTGTTCCAGAACCTCACGTATCCGTAATTCCTGTTCATCAACAAACAAAGCGACGACCGAAACAAACGCGGGCAAGGCATTAACAATCTTAATCGCCTGATCAACATCTACATTTCTCGGGCTGGGCGGATAAAACACCAGACCGATTGCGTCCGCGCCTAACCGGGCCGCACAAACAGCATCCTCAACGCGGGTAAAACCGCAAATTTTAACGCGAGTTCGCATAAAGTGGTATGAGAATTTAACAAAAAAAAGCCAGCCGCCTAGAATACCATAAAACAGCATTATTATTTTGCAGTTAATCACAACAACCGCAGTGCCAATGGATCATCGATAAAACCGTCCGCCCTGTATTGCTTGCTTAATGTTGGTGATCGTGCGCATGATTGTGCTCATGTTCATGAACATCGGCAGCTGGGACTTGGACAGCTTTAACAGCCACACCGTATTTATAAACCATCAAACCGCCCAAATCGGCGCCCAGCGCCATCAGCACGCAAAGCAACCCGGCCAATATCAAAAAAAAACTGTTAGCTCCGCCCCGAATGACGCCACCGCTTCCCATGCGCCAGACCGACAATAAAGCCGCCAAAGTAAGCACCGATATGCCTAAATGTTCATGCCGTTCCATGATCGCATGGACATCCGCTCCATGCGGGACAGAACCTGCGGCAATGAAACCGGCAGTCACCGTAAAAATAGCGGCTACGGCGCCTAAATACAGCAAGCAGCCCGCGACATTGCGCCAGTGTTGTTTTTTAGCGAGCGTACCGGCCACATCCAAAACGAAAAAAGTCGATAAAAATGCGATCGGGAAATGCACCAGCAGAGGATGGATATTTTCCATGCTGGAAATGCCGGGCATTAATGCCGAGAAAATACCCGCAGAATCATGAGTTGAAACATCTTCAAAAAAGGTCAGCAGACTTGCAACGCTGTCGGCAATGCCGCCACCTTGATCGGCTCCGCCATGAATTTGAAAAGGCAAAAAGTTATTCATATCAATCATCACTATTGGTTATAAAGAGAGCAATCTACCCGATATTCAAGTAATTGCAAATAAGCAATACCACGCTTTAATCATGCCGCCTGGCATCAACCGGCAACTTATCGAACACCGGATGTTTGGCAATACCGTAATGCTCAGGATAATAAACCGCGCCCAGGTACAAGCCGTCGGGAGGCGCCGTAACACCGCCCAGCTTGCGGCTTTTAATCTCAAGCAGTTCTTGGGTCCAGTTTACCGGCTGCTTCCCTGCGCCTATATCTATCAATACCCCGGCAATATTCCTGACCATGTGATGCAAAAATGCGTTCGCGGAAATATCGATAATGACCTTGTCGCCCTCCCGGTACACATCGATAAAATACATCTCACGGCAAGGACTTTTGGACTGGCAGCCTTGCGCCCTGAACGAGGAAAAATCATGCTTGCCGAGCAGATGTTGCGCAGCCTGATGCATTCTATCGGCATCCAGCGGGTTGTGGTGCCAGGTCACCTGATTGCGCAATAACGCCGATTTGATAGGACGGTTAAGAATGACGTAGCGGTAAAAACGGGCAATGGCGCTGTACCGGGCGTGAAAATCCTCTATCGCCGGTTTTACCCAAGTGATTCTGACATCATCCGGCAGATTGCTGTTGCCGCCCAGCATCCAGGCGTGAAGTTCGCGCTCTGTTTTCGCGTCAAAATGCACAACCTGCTCAAGCGCATGGACGCCGGTATCGGTTCTTCCCGCGCACTGCACGGTAACAGGATGATTGGCGACTCTCGACAGGGCCTGCTCAAGCACCTGCTGTACACTGCGTTGATGGGTTTGCCACTGCCAGCCTGAAAACCCGCTGCCGTCGTATTCGATGCCTAAGACAATACGCGTCATTCAAGCACCTTTACGCTTACAAAAAAATTACTCATGAATATAAACCTTAACCCCGGCTTCGACCCGGTTAAACAAATCCAGCACATCCGCATTGTTCATCCGTATACAGCCATGCGATTCTGGACTTCCGTTCATGAACTGATCGGGGCAACCGTGGACATAAATATACCGCCAAGCGGTATCGACGTTGCCGTAACGGTTCTTGCCCGGCTCCAGGCCGCCCAGCCACAAGATTCGGGTTAACATCCAGTCGCGTTGGGGATGCTGTTCGCCCAGCTCGGCGCTGTATATTTCACCCGTGGGGCGTCTGCCGACAAAAACCGAATTTAACGGCTGTCCCGCACCAATTTTGGCCCTGACTTTATGCCAGCCGGTAGGCGTGCATTCACTGCCCTTCAGTTCGCCGGCGCCTTTTTTAGCTGTGGAAACGGGATAACGCCTCACCCTGTTTCCATCCGCATAGACAGCCATCTGCTGGCTAGCGATGCAAATATCCAGATAATCCTGCGTATCGCCCACCCCATTATTTTTCATTGAGCGCCCCCCCGTTCTTTATTTTTCAAATAAAGCTATCGACTCCACATGCCCGGTCTGCGGAAACATATCCATCACCCCGGCCTTAACCAGTTTATAGCCCAGTTCGTTAACCAGAATCCCCGCATCGCGGGCGAGCGTTGACGGATTGCAGGACACATAAACAATCTGCTCGGGCTGCCATTTCTTAAAGTGATGCAAGACTTCGGAAGCCCCGGCCCGGGACGGATCGAGCATGATTTTGTTGTATTTGCGGTTAGCCCAGGGCTGATCGCTAATGTCCTTGCTTAAATCGGCTGCATAAAACTCGACGTTTTCGATGCCGTTATGGCGGGCATTTTCCTTCGCGTGGTTGACCAAGGGCTGGTCGCCTTCCACGCCGACCACGCGACCTGCAAATTTCGCCATCGGCAGCGTAAAGTTGCCCAGGCCGCAAAACAAATCCAGCACCGAGTCGCTTTCATTCAACGCCAGCGTTTCCAGCACCCGGTTGATCATTTGCCTGTTAATTTCATAATTAACCTGGGTGAACATCGCGGGCTTGAATTTAAACTCCAAGCCCAGATCCGGCAGCGCATAAGTCGGTATCAGCTCCGGTTCGCCATCCAGCGGCACGATGGTATCCGGGCCTTTGGATTGCAGACACACAGATATATCATGCTGATGGGCAAACTCGCGCATCCGTTCCTTATCCTCAGCTGTCGGCGGTTCCAGCACCCGAAACGCCAGCACGCATTGCCGATCGCCGATAGCCACCTCGATCTGCGGAATTTTATCCTTGATCGTCAAACCGCCGATCATTTCCGACAAAGCCATCAGCCGGGTGCCGACGATAGGATTCATCACCACGCAACCTTCAATCTCAGCCAGATACGGATGCCGTCTTTCCCGGAAACCGACCAGCACCCGGTTCTTTTTCTCGACATACTTAACGCCCATCCTCGCTTTGCTGCGATAACCCCAATGCGGGCCTTCCAGCGGCTGCCAAAGCTCCGGTATTTCGGTCTTGCCGATGCGCTTGAACTGATCGACCAACAAATCCTGCTTGATTCGAATTTGTGCAGCCGATTCGACATGCTGAAAACTGCAACCACCGCACACGCCGTAATGCGCGCACAACGCGTCAACGCGGTCGGCGGCGCGGCTTAACAGCTTGACAACCTTGCCTTCCGCATAATCCTTGCGGCTTTCGGTGTAAATAAACTCCACCTCCTCGCCCGGCAACGCCTCATCGATAAAGATCACCTTACCGTCGACATGCGCCACCCCGCGCCCGTCATGGGCCAACGATTCTATAGTGACCTGAACCGGTGTTTCCGGCAGCTGCTTCTTTGCTCTTCTTCTATTTGCCATGTTTACTTTTGTTTCCAGCTTCCCGAGGATTGATACCACCAGCCTGCTTGGGCATTAGTTACCCAACGGCCGGCAAAAGTTGATTTGATTTGCGTCGCCCAATCGGGATGACCGTTGGCATTGGCAATCGCCTGATAAAGGCTTTGTCGATCGGCATTTTCCGCAGCGACCAATTTAGTGACCTGATTCCTGTCTTTAAGCGGTACGCTTTCAATATCCCTGACCGCCAGCAAACCGTCCGCCTGTATGCCGATATAACCGGCTGCATACAAAGGTTGCAGGCTGGCAAAGCGGCTCTCCAGCGTGGCGCGCAACTGCCTGATTTCAGCGCTATCGATTGCCAGGTCGGCCTCATCGGCATGCGCGGATGAAACCACGACATTGATCGCGGTATCGATCAGCCGATACATACTCACCTGCCAATCCGACAAACCGGCCTTAGGCTTGGGTTCTGTCTTTTGCGGGGTGATACCTTGAATATCTTTGATGATTTCATCCGCCGCTTTTTCAGCCGCAGCGGCAGGGAAGTAAATGTTGATGGTGACGCAGGCAGTCAACAATAACGCGCTTAATACTGATATTTTTCTCATAACGCTCTCCAAACTATTCAATAATTACTGGTCTGATGCCGACTAAGCGCTCCATCAATACATTCAAGTCAACGCGGAGATTATAGCCGATCGCATCGATTCACGGCAGACCGTCGTCGGTAATAAGAAAAAAGAGAACGCAGAAATGGGGATAACACCGGACATTATGGCCTGCTTATCAGGCTTCGTCGCAACTAGACCGATAAACACGGACAAAACGTAGCCTCTTCACAAAGTTACAGATAGATACTTTCCAGTCAGTACGCTCAATGCAGAAGCAGAAAGTGGCCCTTTATTGTTTATGCGCACAATTGTACATATAATCAAACCATGAAAATTGAATTTGATCCTGTCAAAGCTGCTGCTAACCCTTTGAATCACGACGGCGTGACCTTTGACGAGGCCAAAGCGGTTCTGCTAGACCCTTATGCCCTGACGCGAGAAAACGGCGATGCCGACAATGAACATCGTTTTATAACGCTGGTCAGTGTGCAAAAGATCGAATATTGATTGTAGTTTGGACGCAACACGAAGAAACGGTGCGTCTGATTTCTGCATGGAAAGCCAACCAACCCCAAAAGAGGCGTTATGAGCAACAATTCTGATCCCCTGTTTGACCGTTATGCCGAGATGGATTTTAGCAATGCCAAGCCTGTTGCTGAAATTCCCGCATTGGCGAAACTGCAAGCCGAACACGGCGGCAATTCGCGGATAACCATGCGCGTAGACAATGACACCCTGGCGATTTTTAAAGCGCGCGCTGAAATGAGCGGCGGCAACTATCAAACCTTGATGAACGAGGCGTTACGGCAGTTTGCCCAAGGCATAACCTTGGCCGATGTCGTGCGGGAAACCATTCGCAAAGAATTGCATCAGGCTTGAACGACTGCAATCCATTGAGTCAAGCTCGGCTTTGGCGAATTTCCCAGTCAGGCATTTACCACCGAAGTGTGAATCTCCACTTTGAGTGCATGCTTAATGGCGACAAAAATCGCCGAGATATTGCTCATCGTCGGATTACCGGACTTGGAAAGCATCCGGTGCAGACTCTTGGCCGGTTTGTGGATGTCTTTTGCCAGCGATTCAAAACCCACAGTGGCATTCACCAAATCACGCAGGATCAGCTTGGCCGTATCGGGCTCACCATTGAAAAACAGCGTCACCGCCTCATCCAGCAACGCCTGCGCAAAAGCCGGATCAGCTTGCACACGAGCAGCAACAGTTTCCTTGAAATCACGCGTCAGTACCATAGCTCACCTACCTTTTTAGCGTTTGTAATTTGCGCCGTTTGTAATCTTCCCACAGGGCGATAGCTTGCTCGATGTCTTGCTGCTGCCGCTTCTTGCTCCCACCACCCAACAATATGATGATCTTCAAACCATCCTTTGCCAGATAAATGCGATAACCTGGCCCCCAGTCGATTTTGTATTCGCCAATACCCCGAAACCACTCCACGTTGGACAGGTTACCCTGCTCCATACGGGCTGCGGCCACCCGAACTTTGGCAGCGGCCAATGCATCCAGCGAAGCGAACCATTCCGCATAGGGGCTTTTTCCATCGGACAGCAACAGCTCTCTGACTTGGTAGTTCGTTGCACTAATAGTAACATATACGTTTCCATTGATTCAAAACAAACCTGCTGAAGGTCTGCCAACTCCATTGAAATTACATTAATAACATCAGCCAAAATAAACATAGCCTGTATTGATACCGATTATTCTTCCCGCCGCTTGGTCAAACCGGAAACCACGGCCACCAGCAACAAGCTGGACATCCAGCCAAACAGGATTTCAAACCACATAAGAAATCGTGTGAAATGTTTAGGAAAATCCCATGTAAACAACTCATCAGTCCATGTGCTTTTTGGTGTTGGAATTCTCGGCGCCCAATCGTGCTCTTGCTGTAAATCGACCAGCGGCAAAATCAAATCCAGCGAATAAGCGAAAGGGCTAAAGCCTGTATATTCCTGAGGCAGTTTCTCACACAGATACCAGTTACCCGCTCCTTGAACCGGTGGCGGTACGGCATTAGCTGATTTTGCCTTTTCCGCCTTTGCTGCATCGCTATCAGGTACGCAAGCGGCATATTCAGTATTTTGAAACACCAGCGGATTGTTTGGCGGTAATACTTCATGGAGCGTTGCGTAGACTGATTTTATCTTTTCCACTTTAGCTGCACAGCTATCAGGTACACAAACGGCATACTCAGTATTCTGAAACACCAGCGGATTGCTGGGTGCAAATACGCCATTGCCATTATCGCCATAGAGCGCCGCGTACCAATAAAACGCCCCGCAAATCAGCCAGACAACAAGCATTTTGAAGAACAACCCAAGTGGACGATAACCATATCCGATAAGCCAGCCAAACAAGCGATGGAAGCCGCGACTGATTTTCCGATACACCCATGCTGTCGGTTTGCACCAATTTTCTGGCGTTTGCCCAATCAAATTAGCGTCGCGTAACCGGTCTTCAAAAGCAATCGCTACCTGTCGTGCATCCTCCAGATGCCCCATTTCACGGAGCACTTTTTGTAATTGTTGCCAAGGTTGCGGCTTAAAGTCTTTTCCATCACCAGTCAGCCCAGCATGTGAAGCAGACTGCTTATCCAGCCATTTAAGCCGAGTATCAGCATCCGTGGAAGTGTTGCCAGCCAGTTTGTCGTAAATAAATCCGTCTAAAATCAATTCCCCCATTGTCCAAGACTGGTTATCATCAATCAACCCACCCACTTTGGCAGAAGAAAAAGAGACAGTACCCTTAATCGACCGCATATTATTAAAATGGAACTTACCAACTACCGTCACGCCTTCTGCCTGCAATGCGTAGCCATCCATACCGTCGAGTGTTGCTTTCATACACTCCAGATTGCCACCGATCTGCGCTCCCGATAATCTAACTGAGCCGGTGGCAGTGAAACCATTTCTTAAAAAAACGCCACCCTTGATCGCCGCACGGTCACATGCCAAAGCAACATCCTTTTCGCCGGAACGAGCACCATTGAACACAGCATTACTGCAATCCAGTGAACCGTCAATTCGCGCCGCCACAAAGCTAACAATACCAGTAGCAGTAAAGGAATCATTCAAGCAAATGCTGCCTCGAATTACTGCACGATCACATATCAAAGCATCACCGTCCTTAACATCGAATTTACCGCCTCGGCATTCCAGATTACCGCTAAGTTTCGCATTGAGAAGGTGAACTGTACCTGTGGAGATGATGTCTTTCAGGATTACGTCACCACTGCACACCATACCGTCAGCCGACAACCCCTTAACAACATGACAATCCTGAAAGCCCACACAACCATGAATATTGCTGTGGCGTAAAGTGATATAGGTCAAATGGCAATAAGTCAGCTTTAGGCTATTTGGCAAGGTTGCCCCCTCAAGATCCAGATCACCATCTACCCAAGCCCCATGAAGTGACACACCCTTTTCATGTACCGGAGCGTGTTCGTCACCGCCCAGCGCAAGAAAGCGCAGAAAGGATGCGCGTACAGTATTTTCTTTGGTGGGTTCTGTGGGGCGCTGATTTTGTTTTGAGATGTCTGCGGTCTTGCCATTTTGACAGGCAACCAATAGCTGTTTTTCTGCGGGATAATCGACAAACGACTTCTCAAAATCACTCAGTGATCGTCCAAAGGCTTTTAAAGGTGGATTAACCATGCTTGCACTCCTGTGTGCTTATTTTGGGTGACGTGGGATTCGATGATCTCCCAAGTCGCATCAATCGCGGATGATTGCTTGTCTTAAGATCGATTTCCCTCATTCTACACATTCTAACGCATTACATTGGTTTCTTTTTAGACGTTTCTGCCAAATCCATAGGATAGGCCGCACGATGTTTGGCCCATCCTATATACGCTGAACATCACTTAATAATAACTTCATCCGATGTCGTAATACGCTTCAACCGATCCACCAATACATTCCAATCAACGCGTGGGTTATAGCCAATCACCTCGATCCGGGGCAGGCCGCCGCCGGTGATGATCGCATAGCCGGATTCCCTAGCCTCCACACCCATCAACTGGCATACGCCGTCATGCAAGTAACAGCCCAGCCCCAGCTTGTCGTAGCCGAAGGTTTCAAAAAAACTTAAAAAACTTTTGGACAGTAGATCAGCTGCGCCGCCGCCACCGATGTTGGCGATGTTTTTTACCGCTTTTTGGCTGATCCTGTGCCGGGAATCATCGTTTTCCGGCGTACCCAGCCAGGCAAAAAAACTGACCGGGCTCCAGTTTTCCATGTACAACTGCCGGACGTATCCCGATAACTTGCCGGTAATGCCGCCGAATTCAAACTTGCCGGTTAGCTGATCCAGATCCAGGTTGTCTATTTCCAGATCGCTGTGAAATTTGGGGAAGTCGGTAAATAATCCCGACGAGGCAAGGTTACTGATTTTGACTTCACCGCCGAAAACATTGACGATCAATTCACCGCCCAGGCTCAGAGTTTTATTGCTGTACTCGACCCTCGGAATATGTCCGCTGATGGTGCCCGATAACGGCGTCCAGTTTAAGGCCAGGGAGAGTTGTTCTAGCGATACATCGCTTAAATCCCCTTCAAACGACACTTCGGGATCTTGCTGTTTTTTGGACTGCCAGCTGAGTTGATTGATGGCGATTGCACCGCCCAAAAAAGGCAGCCGGGTCTTTTCCAGCAGCCTGATATTGCCTGCCCGGCTCAGAAACGAAAGACTGGCCGGGCCTATCGGCAAGGCGCGCAGTTGCAATTGTTTCCAGGCTAATTCCGATGGCTTGTTAAAGGTTTCATCATTCGCCCAGTTAAGTGTGCCAACGCCGCCCTGAACCCCGCCCCGCCCTGCGGCATCTTTAATATCGAGATTATCAAAGTTTGCCGACAAAGCGGTTAAGGATTGTTGGTTAATGGAAAAATCGGCTTTCAACCGGCCTGCGAGCGAGACGCCTTGCAGCACAGTCTGCTCAAAAAACGGTTTCAGGTAGATTGCGGACAAGTCCTGCAAATTACCGCTGCTCAACGAGAGTTCGGCCTTTTCAATATTTACACCCCCCTTGTAGTGAAAGATTGCGCTGCCGCTTAATGTCCCGACTTTTGCTTGCAGATAATTTGCAGAATAAACTTCGACGCGTTGATTCGGTACGTTCCAATCGCCCTGTGCATCCAAAACTATAGCTTGTTTGTTTGCCTCCAGATACAACGGCTCCACATATAGCGCACCGCCGTTAACATCGATATGGCTTAGCCATTGCCACACGCCGTTATTGTTTTTAGCATTCAGCGTTGATGCCAATGTTAATGTTTCAGCCGCAAACTTCCCGTCTTTGGTCTGGCCGGTTAAATCCTTAAGCCCGGTTGTTAGGCTAAACTCATGCACCTTGGCATGACTGCCGGACGCATTTAACTTAATATCGATTTTGCCGGTTTTCAGTTTGAACCGCTCCTGCGGCAACAGCTGTTGAATCAACTTGCCATCGACAGCTTTGGCGTCAATCTGCAACTGCCATAGCTCGCCCCGTTCTTCGCCGCCGACTTCAACGGTTCCGCCGGCCAGGTGTAAATCGGTAAATTTGAATGAGCTGCGTTTTTCCGTGACATGGAAAGAAAAGTTGGCGGCCGGCGATTGCCATCGTTTTGAATGCATATCCGCCCTGCCCTGTTCGCACAACAGTTCCTTGTTTTTCCAGGTAAAAGACGTGCAGCGGATATTGACCAGATTGAGATCGTTGAAAGGTTTGGGCAGGCTTAACCTGTCGATCGTTAAAGCCAGTTTTTGCGGGTTTTGCGGCAGGCCGGTCAGGGCGATATTGATGCCCCCCAGCTTCCATTGGTTTCCTGCAATGGTTCCGACATTTAGCGATACGCTGTCCAGTGCATTGGCGGCGGGCGTTGTTAAAATAAAGACGGCAATCAGGATGAGCCTGTTCATTGCCAAGAGCAGTGCTCGCATTTGACTTAAGCCATTCATGCTTCGACGGGCTCAGCACGAACGGCTTAGGTCAACTGTATTACCTACAAATCTCCCCCTCATTAGCCAGGAAAAACACCCGTAGATAAATACCTGTCGCCCCGGTCACAGATAATCACCACAATCACCGCATTCTCAACTTCTTCCGACAAGCTTAAAGCCGCATGAACTGCGCCGCCGGATGAAATGCCGGCAAAAATGCCCTCTTTTGCCGCCAAGGCGCGGGTGACGTTTTCAGCGGAAACCTGATCGACATCGATAATCCGGTCAACCCGGTCAGCCATATAGATTTTCGGCAGATATTCCTTCGGCCAACGCCTGATGCCGGGGATCTTAGACTCGCCTTCCGGCTGTACGCCGATAACCTGAATATCGGCATTTTGTTCTTTAAGGAATTTTGACGTTCCCATAATCGTGCCGGTGGTGCCCATGGAACTGACAAAATGGGTTATTTGTCCATGCGTATCGCGCCAAATTTCCGGCCCGGTGCCTTCATAATGAGCGCGCGGATTGTCTGGATTCGAAAACTGGTCCAGAACCCGCCCCTGGCCCTCAGCTTCCATCTTCCTGGCCAAATCGATCGCCGCCTCCATGCTGCCTGCGGCGGGCGTCAGGATGATCTCGGCGCCGTATGCTTTCATCGAAGCCCTGCGCTCTTCGCTCATGTTGTCCGGCATGATCAGAGTCATTTTATATCCTTTGATCGCCGCCGCCATCGCCAATGCAATGCCGGTGTTGCCGCTGGTCGCTTCAATCAACCGGTCGCCGGGTTTTATATCGCCTCTTTCCTCGGCATGTTTAATCATGCTCAGCGCCGGGCGGTCTTTGACCGAACCGGCCGGGTTATTGCCTTCCAGCTTAACCAGGATGGTGTTGCCGGTATTGCCGGGCAAGCGCTGCAACCTGACCAGAGGTGTGTTGCCGACGAAAGATTCGATAGTTGGGAAAGTCATGGTAGTCATTGTGATGATTTAAGGTGCAAGATAAAAGATGAAAGGCTAAAGGCTAAAGGCTAAAGGCTATTACTTCTTTCACCTTTAGCCTTGTACCTTTCGCCTCATTTCTATTTATGAAAATGATCCGTCGGACATTGGCCGTTTCTGAGGCTGATGATCGGCCAGTTGGCGGAACCGGCAAATTCGCTCAGTTTTTCATCGGGATCGACGGCGACCGGATGGTCCACCAGCTTGAGCAGCGGCAGATCATTGTGGGAATCGCTGTAGAACCAGCTGTCCTGCATGGTTTCGGTCGAGTTTTCCAGCCATGCATCAAGCAGCTTGACTTTACCTTCCCGAAAACAGGGTATGCCGTTAAAACCGCCGGTATAGCGCCCGTCGATAAATTCCGGCGTGGTCGCCAGCAAGTTTTCAATGCCGTAAAGCCGGACTATCGGTTCGGTCACAAAGCGGTTGGTTGCGGTAATGACCAGTAGAGTATCGCCCCGCTCTCTATGCTTGTCGATCAACTGTTGTGCGGATTTTAACAGCAGCGGCTTGATGGCCTCTTCTATGAACTGCGCCCGCCACTGATAAAGCTGTTCAGGGTTATTATCCGCTAAAGGCTGTAGCGAAAAGCGGAGAAATTCGACAATATCCAATGTGCCTTGTTTGTAGTCATCGTAGAACTTGGCGTTGGCGCTTTCATAAAGATTCTTATCGACGATGCCCTGGTCTACAAGAAACTGTCCCCATAGGTAATCGCTGTCATCGGCAATCAGGGTGTTATCTAAATCAAAAATCGCTAAGCTCACGGTTAGACCTGTCTCGAGTAATTAAAAAGAGCTGCGCCCTATGGCGTATGCACTTTATTTATGGAACAATGCAGTCATTAATTTAAATTACTGACCTGTCTTTAATAATTTTACCATTAGCAAGATTAAAGAACTAGGAAAGGTAAAAACACAGGTTTTAACATGATTGACTCTAAAGGATACCGGCCGAATGTCGGGATCATCCTTTGCAATGACGAGGGTCGCGTGTTCTGGGCAAAACGAATGGGTGTAAACTCATGGCAATTCCCGCAAGGCGGGATTAATCCGAATGAAGACCCAGAAGCTGCGATGTATCGTGAATTGTGCGAAGAAACGGGACTGCAACAGCAGCATGTCCAGGTGCTCGGACGTACACGCTATTGGCTGAGATACCAGTTGCCCGAGCGCTATATACGCAAGAATTCCCTGCCCTTATGCATAGGCCAAAAGCAAATCTGGTATATGTTGCGCCTGATAACGCATGAATCCAATGTGCGTTTCGATCTGTGCGCGAAACCGGAATTTGATGACTGGCGCTGGGTGGATTACTGGGAGCCGCTTAAAGACGTGGTGTATTTCAAGCGCAAGGTTTATCTAAAAGCGATGAGCGAGTTAGGGTCCATTCTGACCGCCGAGACCGTCCCGGTTAATGCCGCCGGATATTTGGCTAAGGAAATTGAAAAGCCAAAAGGCAAAAAGCGTAGGAGATAGAATCCCTGTTCTGCTTTTAATACCCATGCGTATTTATTTGCAACTCGGCCAATGTCCCCGGCAGGCGGACAACCTCGGATTCAACCCGGCCGTCTGCATACAGCTCTATTACTCGATACCCCGGAGCCGTGTCGTTTACACCGAACTCGCTGCTTTCGGGTACAAATTGAAAGCAGGTTGAAGGCACTCCCAATACCCGAAAGGTTGTTGTCTCTATATCCATGACTTGATGGATATGGCCGGTGGTTATCGCTTTCACTTGCGGATATTTGCCTGCTATCGCCAATAATTCCCGGCTGTTTTCTATGATCATGGTATCCATCCAGGGACTTTTAGTCTCCAGACAGTGATGATGAACGGCGATAAGCGCATGGCAGTCCGGGTTTGCACTTAAGCAGTTTTCAAGAAACGCCAATTCCTCATTTGACAGACGGCCGCCAGGTTCTCCAGGTATCTGGCTGTTCAAGCTAATCAGCTGCCAATTACCCAGTAAAACCTGTTTGCGGCAATTGACCCTACCGCTATTAAAAACTTTCAACATCAGCTCATAATCGTCATGATTGCCGGGCAGGCAGATGCATGGCGTTTGATGGGCTTCAAGAGCGGTTAAGATGCGCCGGTAGCTTGCAAGGCAGGGTTCCTGAGCCAAGTCGCCGGTCAGCAGGATCAAATCGAAATGGTGTTTTGCGGCAAAGGCCTGTCGTGAGCTTGGTCGAACAGCCTGCCGTGAGCCATGCCGAACGGCCTGTTCAAGACAGGCGTGGAAATAATGCTCGGTATTAATGCCCAGCATTTTGTCTTCCGGAGCCGCCAGAATATGCAAATCGGATAATTGCAGGATTGATAGACAGGCGGCGTTATTGGTCATCGGAAGAGGCTATGCGATGTCTTTACAAAGGACTTTGGAATTTCTTTGCGGATTATACAGCGACTTAAGCCGGTCGGGCAGATCGGTAATAGATGACGATAAAAATCCCCGATCAATAAACCAATGCATGGTTTGCGTAGACAACACGAACAATTTTTTAAGCTTGAGTTCTCCTGCTTTGCGATAGACATGTTCAAGCATCCGATTGCCCCTGGCCGATCCCTGATAATCAGCATGCACGGCAAGGCAGGCAATCGCACCGAACCGGTTTTGCAGATCCGGATGCAAGGCCGTGCAGCCGATAATCAGGCCGTCGCGTTCGATAACGATGTAGTCGGCGATTTCCATTTCGATTTTTTCCCTGGAGCGTTTTGCCAGCTTGCCTTGTTGCTCCAGCGGCTTGATCAGCTCCAGAATACCGCCGATGTCGTTCAGCGTGGCCGGACGCAATTCTTCAAAGGCCGTCGAGCTGATCAGCATGCCGATGCCGTCACGGCTGAATAATTCAAGCAACAGCGCGCCATCTATCGTTCTGTCGATCAAATGCACGCGGTCGATGCCGGATTGGCAGCTTTGCATCGCCGCTTTGAGCGGCAAACTGACGCTGGTGGGCAGGTCCGGGTGTTGCAGCAGGAAAGCGTCGGCTTCCGCGGTAGTCATTTGCTGGATTTGTTCGCCGTTGTCGGGACTGCAGCAGCTTTGCTCGGTCAATAAAACCAGTTTTTCCGCTTTTAACGCAATCGAAACCGCCATGGCGACTTGCTCGGCAGACAGGTTGAATATTTCCCCGCTCGGCGAATAACCGACCGGCGAGATTAACACCACATTGTCCTGGTCGAGTTGCTGGTGAATGGCCGCGCTGTCGATACGGCGAACTTCGCCGGTGTGGCAATAATCAATGCCGTCGATCACGCCTATGGGCTTGGCGACGACAAAATTGCCTGAAGCCACCTTGATCTTGGCTCCCGCCATCGGCGAGTTAGCCAGCCCCATCGATAGCAGCGCTTCGATTTCCACACGCACTAAGCCGGCGGCTTCCTTAACGCATTGCAATGCTACGTCGTCGGTAATGCGCAAGTTATGGTGAAAACGGGCGGGAACGTCCAGCTTGGCAAGCCGCTGATCAATCTGCGGGCGTATGCCGTGAACCAAAACTAAGCGTATGCCTAAGCTGTTCAGTAAGGCGAAATCATGGACATGGTGTTCGAAATCATCAGCGAGCACCGCTTCGCCGCCAAAGAAAATAACAAAGGTTTTGTTGCGGTGGGCATGGATGTAGGGAGATGAATCCCTAAACCAGCTGACGAATGATTTTTGTGGTTCCATGATTTGTTAGGCAAGAATGTTATTGGCTAGTTTCCAAGATCCAGTTTCAATCACCATAGTGATAACGGCATTGGGCAATGATAATTTTTTTGCCGTTCACCGAATAGATAAGCCGGTGTTCATCATCAATACGGCGCGACCACAATCCAGTTAATTCGTGGCGCAAAGCTTCGGGCTTACCAATGCCATCGAATGGGTCGCGTTGAATATCCCTGATTAACTGATTGATACGCTTAATCTTAGTCTTGTCGGTCTGCTGCCAAAACAGGTAGTCTTCCCATCCTTGCTGCTCGAAACTAATCATCGGGCAGCAATTCCCGTTCTTCAATGCATCGTCCCGCCCGGACGTTGTCCGCCGCCGCCAGCAGTCTTCGGGCATTGGCCGGTTCTTGCAAAAGATAGGCAGTTTCACTTTCGCCCCGGCGCTTGGTTTCCAAAAACTCCATGAAATCCAGAATTTCTCGCGCCTCAACTTCGGGCAATGTCTTTGCTTTTTGGTAAATTAATTCCGCTGTATTCATCATGTCACCCTCGTTTCAGTCAGATGTATGCAATATTGTCTGATTTTCAAGCTCCAGCGCATATGTCGGGTTACGTTATCTCGCTACGCTCAATAAGCTAACCCGACCTACGAAACTAACGCCTATTGCAACCTACGGATTGCGGTTTACCGCGTTGGTTAGCAAGCCAGTAAATAATGAAGGACCGCACCGAGGGTAACACCAACAAGCCCAATACCCGCTGATAAGATCATATTAGGTCGGTTGATTGCGGCTTGGTCTTGGGCAATGCGTCTCTTTAGCTCCCGTTCTATGATAAAAAATTTAGGGGACCTTTTATGCAATTACCCATTTCAAAAGCAAGATCTTTAAAAGGCATAGAACTAATCAATTTATCGTCTGGAATGCCATGCTTCGCATCACGAACCTTGTTAACTCCATCATTAAAATCTTGATCACTGTTCATAGAGATTTTTCCTATTGATTTTTGAAGTGCCGTAGGGTAATTAGGTACGAAGCGCATCGTTCGAGTTACAAACTAAAGCAATTTAACCAACGTCGCGACAACTGCAATTGATACCGCCATCAGACCACCCAGCTTGATGATAATCCTGTATTCCAGCTCCCGCATATCCCTGCGTAAATTGTTTTCCAGTTCGATCAAGTCGTTTTTGGTTGCAGGTTTATCTTCAATCAGGCGCGCTTGTTCACTGGCAAATACTTCGGCCTGCTCTTCGGTAAAACCTACCGCTTTGAGCTTTTTCACAAAACTGTGCGTATCGAAAGTAATAGTCGTCATGGCTCACTCCTGATGCTAATTCCCAAGCTGGAGCTTGGGAACCAGCACATATTCACAAGGTACGCACAGCGTACCCTACATCAATCCAAATTATCAGTCACTGCGCCTAACGAAGCCGAACTCACCAACTTGGCATATTTCGCCAATACCCCACGCGTATAACGCGGCGCAGGTTGTTTCCACTTTTCCAGGCGACGGGCTATTTCATGTTCGTTGACATGCAGTTTCAGTTCGTTGTTTTCCGCATCTATAGTGATGGTGTCGCCGTTCTCGACTATCGCCAGCACGCCGCCGACATAGGCTTCAGGCGTGATGTGCCCGACCACGAAACCGTGGGTGCCGCCGGAAAAACGGCCGTCGGTAATCAACGCCACGTCCTTGCCTAAACCTTTACCCATAACTGCGGAGGTCGGAGACAGCATTTCCCGCATGCCGGGGCCGCCTTTGGGGCCTTCGTAACGGATTACAATCACATCACCTTTGACGATGTCGCCGTTCAAAATGCTTTGCAGCGCCTGCTCTTCGGCCTCGAATACTTTAGCTGTGCCGGTAAAAACCAGCCCTTCTTTGCCGGTGATTTTGGCAACTGCGCCGCCGGCGGCCAGGTTGCCGTACAACACGACCAAATGGCTGTCTTTCTTGATCGGATGATCCAGGTCGTGAATCACTTCCTGATTTTCAGGATAGGGTTTTACATCGGCCAGATTTTCCGCCAGCGTTTTGCCGGTTACGGTTAAACAGCCGCCGTGCAGCAAACCCTTGTCCAGCAGCGTTTTCATCAATGGCTGAATGCCGCCGATTTCGATCAATTCGGTCATCAAATAACGGCCGCTGGGCTTTAAGTCGGCCAGCATGGGCACATGTTTGCCGATGCGGGTAAAGTCGTCCAGCGTAATATCGACGCCGGTTGCGTTGGCCATCGCCAACAGATGCAATACCGCATTGGTCGAGCCGCCGAGTGCAATGACTACGGTGATCGCATTCTCGAATGCAGCCTTGGTCATGATGTCTCTGGGCTTGATGTCTTTTTTCAATAATTCCAAAACAGCAGCGCCGGCGCGTTCGCAATCCAAACGCTTGTCGTCTGAAATGGCAGCCTGGGCGGAGCTGTTGGGCAGGCTCATACCCAGCGCTTCAATGGCTGAAGCCATGGTATTGGCGGTGTACATGCCGCCACAGGAACCCGCACCCGGAATGGCTTTGGCTTCGATTTCGGCCAACTCGGCATCGTCGATCTGGTTGTTGGCCCTGGCGCCGACCGCTTCGAATACCGAAACCACGTCCAGTTTTTTGTCTTTGTGGCAACCGGGCATAATCGTCCCGCCGTAAACAAACACCGCCGGGCGGTTTAAACGCGCCAAAGCGATCATGCAACCAGGCATGTTCTTGTCGCAACCGCCGATCGCGACGACACCATCAAAACCCTGGCAACCGACCACGGTTTCAATCGAGTCGGCAATCACTTCGCGGGACACCAGCGAGTATTTCATGCCTTCGGTACCCATCGAAATGCCGTCGGAAATGGTGATGGTGTTAAAGACAACGGCTTTGCCGTCGGCGTTGTTAACGCCAACCGCTGCGGCATCGGCCAGCTTGTTGATATGCATATTGCACGGCGTGACCATGCTCCAGGTCGAAGCAATGCCTATTTGCGGCTTTCTGAAATCTTCATTGCTGAAACCGACAGCGTGCAACATCGCGCGGCTCGGTGCGCGCTCCATGCCGTCAACGACTAAAGATGAAAAAGTGCGGGTATTTTTATCGCTCATAATTAAAATATAAGATGAAAGGCTAAAAGCTAAAGGCTAAAAGGCGAAGGAACCGGGCTTTTTGTGCCCTTTGTCCTTCGTCTTTTGCCTTAATTAATACGAATCCCAGGTGCTTCTGCTGCGGCGCCAGCTGAGTTTAGGCAAAATAAACCCTAAAACAACACCGATAAGAGCCAGTATGCCGCCGTATAAAAACCAGTCTTGATTGGTAGTATCCTGCAACGCCTGATTTTCAAGCTTGAATTGTTGTAATTCCCGCTCAACATTAACCACGCGTTCTTGAAGTTCATCGCGCTGGTTTTTTAATTCCACAGTGCTGGCGGCGGTTTTTTTCAGTTCGTTGAGTTCTCTGCTTAGCTGATCCCGTTCGGTTTCCAAGGACTTTTCAAGAGACGTTCCCGGAGTAATGGATTCCTTTATCGTGGCCAGCTCGGCCTTCAATGAGGCATTTTCAGACTGCATCGCCGCCAAGTTCTTGTTGGCGATCTCCAGTTGAGAACGGCTGGGCGGCTCCTTCATGGTGTTCCGGATCGGCATGTAGCCTTCTGTGCCGTCATTCATGCGGACATGGGCAAAACCAGTGCTTTTGTTTTCTTCTATTACCGTAAGCGGGGTGCCGGTCGGGAGCAATTTTACAACTTTGCTGCTGTTATTTTCTTCGCTCCTGAGTGATAAATTCAGGGTGTCGGTAACATAGACGACTTCAGCATAAGCTGAGCCATACGTTACCAGTAGGATAAAAAACGAGCTGAGTATTTTTTTCACTTGAATCTCTATTGTTGTTGTCGTCTGACGCCTGCCAGGGATGG
>JALNYY010000056.1 GCA_023229605.1 Methylobacter sp. | reverse complement strand
CGGTGATTTGATTATTGTTTGCGCGTTTGCAATATTGGATCAAAAGGAAGCGGAAAATCATAAGCCTACCCTGATTTATTTTAACGAAAAGAATCAGGTCCAGCGTTCCGCCAGTTCCATTCCTGTTCAAGCTGCTTCTGCTTGATCGTCTGTCTTATCCGCGCGATCCCATACATGGATAAAAGGTAAATGCGTTCGTGCCCGGATTTTTTGAGCTCCCTTCGAATATTCACTCATAATTTTTGGCCCGATTGACTTATTGTGTGGCTTCCGCTTCTCGGCAAGTGCCCCCCTACATCCCTGTATACAAAAACTGCCGCTAGAAAGCGGCAGTAACAATATAGCCGCTTAAGTCCGCCGCTAAAAATCAGCTGATGCGGTTTTTTCCGAAAAGATAACCGTCATGCTGCCTTATGCGCTTTCAGAAACATTGATTTCATTACTGGTGTCAGTCAGCGTTATGCTTTGCTCTACTTGAGCAAGCACTTTTTGCAAACCTATTCTTTTTGCGCTGTTAATAACCAGCGGGGATCTGATGGAGCCTTTAATGGTGGGTTGGTCGGATTCGTCTTTATGCAGAATTATCAGGAGAAGCGTGTCAGCGATGTCTTCAATTCCCAAAATGGCTTCTTCCTCATCGCTTAAAGCAAAGTTGTAATTGATGTTGAAAATAGACGGTTGTGCAACCGAAAAGGCAAGGGATTCATCATTAAGGGATTGCAGCCAGAAAATGAGGGGATTTTCGCCTTCCTGATGGAACAGCTTGAAACGGGTTTGATCTTCAAAACCTGGGATTCCGTTAGGGAAGCTGATGATGGTGTTGGGGTCGATAGATTGTTCGCCGAAAAAACTTGATTTAATTTCCATAATAAACTCTGGTGAAGGTGGATGTGAAAATGAATGTATAGTCTAAAGTTGTCAGCATAGCAAGGCCAGCCTGCAATGAGTTACTTACCAGGATTTCGCCCAGTCGCCAACTCTGATGCCCAGTTCACGGGCAGGGACTTCCAAGCTGCCGATGGAGTAACGAGGCGTAATATTGATGATGGTTAATACGCCGGCCGGTTGCTTGTCTTTGCCTACAAAACTGATGCCGCCATCAAGATTCAAGTCATCGCCGGTCGAACTATAAACCACCAGTTGGTCGCCAACATTAAGCCTTTCCTGGGCGCCTGCGTCAATAAATACCTTGTTATCCTTAACGTCAATAATGCGCGTTGCAAAGGGATAGCAGCTTAAGGCGCGGCTAATATCGGTGCTTGCTTGCTCTATAATTTGAGTTATTTTTTCGCCGGTCGAGGTGGAGTTAAAACGTTCGCTGCCTACCGTATAAGTTGCGGGTATCCACACATCGCCGATAACAGTATCCACATAACGCTGCTGGAATATTAATGCGCCGGTAAAGCCATCATGCACATAAAAATCGATTCCAATTCCGCGTCTGGCGACAACTTCGCGCGCCAGGCTTCTGGCGAATGCCAAAGGTCCGGCGCCGCTCATGTATTCGGTAGACTCGACTTCCAGATCCCTGATCACGCCCGACAGTACAAATTGCACGCCGTTCGATGCAGCTATTTGCATTAGTTTTGAAGGGCGATAGGCGGTGCGATCCTGTAATTCCGGAGCCAAGTCGGGTCTTGGATATAAATTGATATTGGCTGAGTTACTGACTATAAAGTCGCCGGACTCCATCAAAAGATTATTAAGTTCACGCGGAATGCCGGTATATAAATCCTGCGTTTCGTAAGCGCTCACCTGTTCTTGTTTAGCTAAAGGGAAGGCGGTTGCGATAATGCGTTTGCGGTAGTGGGGCGTGCAGGAATTGTCGGCAGACAACTCAACCGAGGCTACGACATGATAGATATTATCGGTAGTCCATTCCTTGATGATTTTAGTGTTGCTCACGGCAGCAGCAGTGCGCATGGAAACAGCATCTATTGAAACGTTATTCTGATTGACTAAAGTCTGGCTGTGAATATTAACCGACGATTGCATGGATGCCTGCCGGATGGCATCCTGCAAAGCCTGTTTTTTAGCTAATAACGGCATGCTTTTGTTGATGGCGGCCTGGCCTTCAACGGTAACTACCTTGGTGTCGGGGTTAGCATGCGGTTGGACATCAGCGCACGACTGGTTTAATAAAAACACGATCCATATGTATTTGAATAATATTTTTGCCATTCATCAGACCGGTTTGTTGCTGTAAATAAAATTACGACGTTGCTATATAACCAGCATTAAATACTATTTGGTACAATTTTAAAAGCGCGTGTTCCGGCAGTAACTGCTTTATACCCCTACGGGAGTGCAAAAAACCGTGGATTATTTTCGACTAAATCCCTTGGTATTAGGATAGCCGTAACAATCAACCGTGTTGCATCCCGGCTTAATGCTCGATACTGCGGGCGGCGGGTTCTGGTCAAAACCGGGCGTTGGATTTCCCGGGTTTTGTTGAAGGCACTGATTAATCAATTCACTTGAACCATTAATACATTCATAGAATCTTGGCGTCAAATCAAGCTCCACAACCGTTTCAAAAGTATCATCGCCGGCGTAGACGTCGCTGCCGATAGCTGAAGTTCTTTTTACCCTTGCACCGCGCAAATAAGCATTCAGATAAATTTGGTAACTGTCATGGGCGACTTCCGAATCCTCGACCGTAGTCTGGCCGCGCATTTGAATACCGGTAAGCTGCTCGGCCAAACTTCTGTAAGCATCCATTTTGGATGCCCGCATGGCCATTAATTTAATTTGTGACCGGGAATACCGATCGCTTTTTTCGACTGTGCCGTAGCCTATAGCGCTTATGGTTTTATACGGCAGATATGCGACCGTTGGCGGCGCTTTGGCGGTAGTGCAGGCGGTCATCAATAAGCTGATGCCTAACAATGCTGGTTTTAAATATTTAATTTTCACGGTACTCACTCCTGTGTCGGTTTGCCAGTGTAGCGGCTGATAAGGCTATTACTTAAATTTTTTAGCAGGCGATTTGGCCTAATGAGCAAGTTCCATGTTAAATGGCGTAACGTGGCGGGATATGACCGTTCAGACTGCATTGCATCAGAACCTTGTTCTCTGTATCCTGCACCGCATGCAAATAAATCTGATTTCAGTAGGAAACCGTATGCCGGGCTGGGTGCAGCAGGGCTACGATGAATATGCCAAACGGTTGCCTCGGGAGTGCGAGCTGGTTCTTAAGGAAATTACGCCGGGCAAGCGCACCAAGAACAGCGATGTCGCCAGAATTGTCAAAGAAGAGGGCGAGCGGATGATCGCGGCAATTCCTCAAGGCGCGCATATTGTAACCTTGGATATACCCGGCAAGCCTTGGACGACTCCCGAATTGGCGGATGCGATGCAACGCTGGCTGGAAAGCGGGCAGCATGTCTCGTTATTGATTGGCGGGCCGGAAGGCCTGGCGGATTCGGTCAAACAACTGGCGAGGGAATCATGGAGTCTATCGAAGCTGACATTTCCCCATCCGCTGGTGCGGATCGTTGTTGCCGAACAGCTGTATCGCGCCTGGAGCATTCTCCACAACCATCCCTACCACCGCTAATGACTGCACAGATTATTCTCGCCTCAGCCTCTCCCCGCCGGAAGGAATTGCTGGATCAGATCAAGGTGACTTATAGAGTTAATCCGGTCGACCTGGATGAGACGCCGTTGCCCAATGAAGCGCCGCTGGATTATGTGCGGCGGCTGGCCGCCGAGAAATCTGCGGCATGTGTCGCAGAGCTGGGCGACAGCTTGCCGGTTCTGGCGGCAGATACCGCCGTAGTTTTGGGCGGCCTGATTATGGGCAAACCTAAAGACCGCGATGATGCGCTTGCCATGCTAAGGCAGTTGTCCGGTAAAATGCACCGGGTTTACAGTGCGGTTTCGCTCAGGGGGCGGGAGCATGGTCAGGCGGTCAGCATTACCGAGGTGACTTTCAGGCCGTTGACGGAATGTGAAATAGCGGCTTACTGGCAAAGCGGCGAACCGGCCGATAAAGCCGGCAGTTATGCCATTCAAGGCCTGGGCGGTATTTTTGTGGAGTCGATACGCGGCAGTTTTTCCGGCGTGGTCGGTTTGCCGTTGTTTGAAACCGCGGAACTTTTATCCAGGCAAGGCATAGGGCTTTCAAATGAGTGAAGAAATTTTAATCAACGTTACTCCGCCTGAGACGCGCGTGGCGGTTATTGAAAACGGCGTCCTGCAGGAATTGATCATTGAAAGAACCCGGCAGCGGGGTTTGGTAGGCAACATCTATAAAGGCGAAGTGTGTAGGGTTTTGCCCGGTATGCAGGCTGCTTTTGTCGATATTGGCCTGCCCAGGGCGGCGTTTTTACATCTTTCCGATTTGTGCGCCAAGGATCTGGAAAAAAAAGCTTCGGAAAACATCGAACATTATCTGCATGAAGGCCAGCATATTATCGTGCAGGTGGTCAAAGATCCTTTGGGCAGCAAAGGCGCACGGTTAACGACGGAAATATCGATACCGTCGCGATTCCAGGTCTACATGCCTTATGCGCATAATTCCGGCGTATCCCAGCGGATTGAATGCGATACGGAGCGGGCCCGGTTAAGAGCCTGTCTTGAAGCTTTCAGGCAGGAGCACAAATGCGGCGGTTTTATCGCAAGAACAGCGGCGGAATGCGTGGATGAAGCGGTATTGATTGCCGATATGACGTTTTTGCTGAAACTGTGGGAGTCGATAGCCGCCAAAATTGCCGGCGCCAAGCCCAAGCAGTTTATCCATAAGGATTTGCCGCTGAGCATCAGAACCTTAAGGGACTTATACCGGGAAGGCATTGAAAGAGTCCGGGTGGATTCAAGAGAAACCTATCACCGGTTGGTTGAATTTGCGGAGATTTTTGCGCCGGAAATCGTGCCGGTTATCGAGCATTACACCGGCGAGTGTCCGGTGTTCGATATTTACAGCGTCGAAGATGAAATTCAAAAAGCGCTGGAGCGCAAAGTCAACCTGAAATCGGGCGGGCATCTGGTGTTCGACCAGACCGAATCGATGACCACCGTCGACGTGAATACCGGGGGCTATGTCGGCGGCCGCAACCTCGAAGAGACTATTTTTAAAACCAATCTTGAGGCGGCGCAGACCATTTCCAGGCAGCTTAGGCTCCGAAACCTCGGCGGCATCATTATTATCGATTTTATCGATATGCAAAGCGAGGATCATAAAAAACAGGTTTTACAGGCGTTCGAGCGGCATCTTGAAAAAGACCACGCGAAAACCAACATCACCGAGGTATCGGTGCTGGGGCTGGTGGAAATGACCCGCAAAAGAACGAGGGAAAGCCTGGAGCATATACTTTGCGAGCCTTGCAGCGCCTGCGGCGGCCGGGGCGTTTTGAAGACCGCGGAATCCATGTGCTTGGAAATATTCCGGGAGATTATTCGCGAAGTCAGGCAGTACAAGGTCCAGAAGATCCTGGTTCTGGCGTCCAATGAAGTTGTGGAAATGCTGCTGGATGAAGAGGCGGATATGCTGGCTGAATTGGAAGTTTTTTTGAGCGTGCGCATCAAGTTCAGGGCCGAGGCCGAATACAACCAGGAACAGTATGATGTGGTGCTGCTTTAACCTTGAATATTGAACCTTTAGCCTTGCACCTTTAACCTTTTTTAATGATCCATCATATTAAGCGCGCAACGCGGCATCTTATTTTCTGGTCATTGATCGCTGCGGCTATAGGCTTGACCGGTGTACGCCTGTTATTGTCAGGGGTTGAACACTACAAGTCCGATTTAGCGGGCCACATCAGCGAACTTGTCGGCACCCGGGTAACCATAGGCCGGCTGGGCGCAAAAATGCGCGGTTTTAATCCTCAGCTGGTGTTAAAAGACATCGCCATTTCATCTCCAAGCCCACTTCCTTCGGGCGCTACGCCTGCAAATCCGCTCCAGGCGGATTTGTCATCCGTCGCTCCTGCGAACGAAAAGCCCTTTATCCAGTTTACGGAAATACGTCTGGGCATTAATTTACTGGATACGCTGGTCAGCCGGGATTTATTGGCATCGTCGTCGGTCATCCTGGTGGGCGCCAAGCTGACCATTAAGCGGCAACAGGATGGAAATATTGTTATTGTCGGTTTAAAAGCCAGCGATGGACAGCCGCAGTGGCTATTGCAGGGTAGAAAATACGAGGTCCTGCAAAGCGAGATTATCTGGCAGGATGAAAAAAGCAATAGCCGTCCGCTGTTGTTCAGTGGGGTAGACCTGGCGATCAGCAACGATGGCGAGCATCATCGACTTAATATGTTGATGAAGTTGCCGGAAAAAATCGGCAATACATTGACGGTATCGATGGATTTTAGAGGAAATGTTTTTGAACCTTCAACCATTCAGGGCCGCGTCTATATAGATGGAAAAGCGATCTTGTTGCCTGAATTGGCGGCGCTCGGACTGCTTCACGCCCAGACAGCCCCCTGGGATCGGATAAAGATCGATACCGGGACCGGAGATTTTAAAATCTGGGGCGATTGGCGGCAATCGCAGCTGGCGTCGATGGATGTAGCGGCGCAAATTCAACAGATGACGCTTGTTCGGCAGGAAAAGCCGGGATTTTCCGTCAAACAGCTGAAAACCCGGTTTCATTGGGGGCTGGATGATGCCGATGGAGCGGACAATCGGTGGCGGCTTGATGTAAACGATTTTTCGCTGGAAACGCAAGATGGTTCTAAAGGCGATGTTAAAAAATGGCCTGACGCAGTGTTCAGCGTTTCCGGTCAACGAATCGGCGATAATGGTTTAGGTAAGATAGCGCTGTTTGCCCTGAGGCTGGATTTGCAGGAGGCGTCCGGGCTGGCGCAATTTTTCGCCCCTTTGCCGGATAAACAGGTTGGCGCACTGGCGGAAGCCCGGCTAAAAGGCGAGTTGGAGAATTTTTCTTTATTTGCCGACCCGGATACAAAATCGGTTGCGCTGAACGGCAGGTTTACCAATATCGGTGTTGCGCCGCTGTGGTCAGTTCCCGGTATAGAGAATTTGACCGGTCAAATAAAAGGCAGCGAAAAACAGGGAACTATTACGCTGGCGACTAAAGATGCCTGGCTGGCATCGCCGCTGTTTCGTGATGATTTGCCGGTCAAGCGCCTTCAAGGCAAACTGGACTGGCGGCAGGCTGACAATATATGGTCTGTATCCAGCCAAATGATTGAACTGGATTCGTTGAGCTTTCAGAGCAAAACCCGGTTCCATATAGATATACCCGAAACCGATAAACCTGTTTTTATGGACCTGCAAAGTTCATTCGCCGGGGAAGACGCAAGCGAGGTCAAGTATTATTTGCCGGTGGGCATTATGGATAAAGATGTCGTTGACTGGCTGGATCGGGCGTTTAGCAGCGGGAGCATGACCAACGGCGGAGTGCTGGTCTACGGCAATCTGAACGATTTCCCGTTTACCGCTGCGCCGGGCATTTTTGAAGCTGTATTTGATGGCGAGCAGTTCGACTTGTCATATGATCCGGAATGGCCCCATATCACGGGTATGAATGCCGCAGTGCAGTTTTCGCAGGGCGGTCTGAAGGTCGATGTTCAGCAAGGGCAATCCGACAATGTGGTTATTAAACAAGCCGAAGTCGCCATTCCAGCGCTGAATAAAAGCAGGCAGCTACTGATTCAGGGCGAGGCCGAAGGGGGGATAGAGCAGGTTTTGGCTTTTATGCAGCACACGCCGCTGAATTCGCCTGTGGATTCGCTGCTGGGGGCCATTACCCCGCAAGGAAACACCCAAGTGGCGCTGGACCTGAAAATTCCTTTGGTTGACGGAGCGCCAACCAAAGTCGATGGAACGGCGCAATTGAAAGATGCCAAACTGACTGTAAAATCGCTGGATCTGCCGGTCGGCAAAATTAACGGCGAACTCAAGTTTAATGAGCTGGGCGTTTACAGCGACACCATTCATGCAGCGGCCTTGGGGCATCCGATACAAATCAACATTAAAAGCTCGGACAGTCAAACCACCGTCAACGTGACCGGTAATACCGGGATTAGCGACCTACAGGCGCAATTTGAAATGCCCTGGTGGAAAATCGCTACCGGCGAGACCGATTATCGGCTAAAGCTGGAGTTGCCTTATGGGGATGCTGCTCCGGAGCTTATCGTGGAGTCAATGCTGTCCGGCGTATCCCTGGATTTACCGGGGTCATTGGCCAAGACCCGGGAACAAAAAATACCTTTGTCGCTGACGATCAGCTTAAATGATAAACCGTTATTGCCGGTGCTGTTAAATTACGACAATAAACTGAAAGCTGCGATTCAGCTGGATACCAAGCAAAAGACCATTTACTCAGGGCATGTCCTGGTGGGTTCAGGGGAGGTCGCCCAGACACAGGATGCAGGGTTGAAGCTGGAAATCAATCGCGACCGGTTGGCTTTACAGGACTGGTTGGGTTTGGCTGTCGCCCAGGGCGCAGGAGATGGCGTTAGTGAACTGAAGATTCATAGCGATCATGCGCTGTGGAATAAAACCGATATAGGCGGCTTCGACCTGGCCTTAAAGCACACCGGCAACTTTTGGGCCGGGACTGTAGCCGGGGCGTTTGCAAAAGGCAATATCCAGATTCCTGCCGACTTTAAAAACACCGACAGAATCCGTCTGGATATGGAGTTGCTGGATCTTTCGGCATTAAAGCAAATAGGAGCGAAAAATGCTGTCCGGGCTATCCCTGCTGCCCGCCATCTTTCTGGCGCTACGCGAGCAAATCCGCTCCAGGCGGATTTGTCTTTGCCGCTAAAGACGTTATCGCCGGAGCTGGTGCCCTTATTGACGGCCACCAGCCGTAAAACGCTGTGGAAGTCGGTTGATCTGGGCAGGTTATTATTGGAAACAGAGCGCATACCGGGCGGTATGACTTTTAAGAACGTGGAGTTGGCAGGTGAAAATCAAAAATTGACTTTGTCGGGCGACTGGCGAGCCGGTGATGAGGCATCGGTAACGCATACCCAAGGTCACCTGGAAGTGCCGCGCGCCGGGCAATTTCTGGCTAAGCTGGGGATTACCAAAGATTTGACCGAAACCAGCGCAGCCGTCGACTTCACCGTCAACTGGAATGCGGCGCCGTACCAATTCTCGCTGGCGGATTTGCACGGACAAGTGGATGTTAACTTTAAAAATGGACGCATTTTAAGTATCGAGCCCGGCTTCGGCCGGGTGCTGGGCATGTTGGCGCTGGCTCAGTGGATAAAGCGGGCGCAGCTTGATTTTAGCGATATTTATGAGGAAGGATTGACCTTTAACAGCATCAAAGGGCATTTCGATTTGGCTGGCGGGATTGCGTCAACTCATGATTTGGTTGTCGATGCCGTTCCTGCAAAAATCGCCATCAACGGGGATACCGATTTCGTTAATCAAACCGTAGATCACATCGTCGATGTCACACCTAAAAGTGCCGATGCCGTGCCTATTGCTGGTACAATTATGGGCAAAGTGGCGGCCTTGGTCGGGCGGTCCTTGACGGGCAAAGATCAGGAGGGATTTTTCTTTGGTTCCCAGTATCTGGTAAAGGGCGCTTGGGGCAAGGCGGAAATCATTCCGATGCATAAAAACGATGGATTGTTACAAAAAACCTGGAACGGCATTACCGACTTTCCATGGCTGCGGCAAGAAGAAACTACGCAGCAGTTGGAAAAATAGAACATTGATGCCAAAAGTAGGCGCCTCTAGGCGACGCGGATTTGACTGATAAACACTGATAAAATAAAAAATATTCCAGATAGAGTTTTAATGCATATAAAACACTTGGCTTCAGCTTTTTAGAAATCCGTTTCAATCCGTCTAATCAGCGTTATCCGTGTTCTATTTATAAAATTTGTATCTGCCGAGTAGTCATAAATTTAAGAGAGAACAATTATGAGTAGATGTGCGGCCATACAAATGGCGTCAAGCCCCAATATCAGCGCCAATTTGCTGGAAGCCGGCAAGCTTATCGCGGAAGCGGCCAAAGCCGGTGCAAAGCTGGTGGCTTTGCCGGAAAATTTTGCGCTGATGGGCGATCATGAACTGGACAAAATCAAAGCAAAAGAAGTCGACGGTTCGGGGCCTATTCAAAGTTTTTTGGCGTCGGCCGCTAAAAAACATGGGGTCTGGGTGGTTGGCGGGACCATTCCGATCGTGGGTAACGACAGCAATAAAGTGCGGGCGGCTTGTCTGGTTTATAACGATCAGGGCGAGCGGGTTGCTCGCTACGATAAAGTGCATCTGTTCGATGTCAACGTTCCGGGCAGCGATGAAGTTTACCGCGAATCGGACTCTATCGAACCGGGCACCGAATCGGTAGTGATCGACACGCCTTTCGGCAGGCTGGGCCTCGCTGTTTGTTACGACCTGCGCTTTCCCGAGTTTTTTCGCAAGATGGGCATGGAAATACTGGTTATTCCGTCGGCATTTACCGCAGAAACAGGCGCCGCTCACTGGGAAGTGCTGTTGCGCGCGCGGGCCGTGGAAAACCTGTGCTATGTGATTGCGCCGAATCAGGGCGGCTTTCATCTTAACGGACGTAAAACTTTCGGGCATAGCATGATTGTCGATCCGTGGGGTGTGGTGCAGGATTGCTATAAAACGGGCGGCGGCTTTGTCTCCGCTGAAATAGATATTGAGCGTCTGGAAAAAGTGCGGGGCGCATTTCCGGCCCTGGATCATCGTCGTTTTTTTTAGTGAAAAATATGCGTGTAATAGTTAAAAGTTTATTGTTGGCCGGTTTTCTGGTTTCCTGCGGAACCACGGAAGAAAGCCGTTATCGCGACACCGAGCACCTTGAGCGCCCGCCGACTGTGGCTAGAAGCAGTCCGTCCAAGGAGGAGCGTACTGTAGACAATAGCTCGATTCCGAAAAGAAAAGACACCACCGGGTTAGGTTCGGATGTTTACCTGAGTTCGCGATCGCAGCTGACGATCAAGCAGCCTCTTGATCAGGCCTGGAGCACCGTAAGCCGGGCATTGAAGCAAAGCGGCATCAAAATAACCGATCATGAGCGCGATAAAGGGCTCTATTATGTTACCCAAGAGCGGGACACTGCGGATAACACCGGTTTTCTTGCCAAAGCGAGCTCTTTCTTTAGCTTTGAAAATGACGCCGCTATCTACTTGCTGACCGTAAAAGCAGAGGACGAAGAAACGACGGTGACCGTGACCGTAGCCAATGCAACCGAACAAAGCAGCGCGGCGAAAGACGGCGAACGGCATCCGTCTGCGGAAGGCGCGGAAGACTTGCTGCAGTTACTGTTTAAGACGCTGCACGATAATCTGAAAGAAGAATGATGAAGACAAAAGGCGCAAGGTTAAAGGCGAAAAACATCGTCGCACCTGTCGCCTTTGGCCTTTTACCTTAAATTTTATGTATTGATTTGTTGATGGAAATACTAAACCTTGCAAGACAAGCTATCTTAATGCCGTCCGGCATTCAGGACGGCGATATTGAAAAGATCATGGGCCGGTTGCTCAGCTCTCCTGTTGATGCGGCGGATATCTATTTTCAATCCAGCCATTTTGAATCCTGGGTCATGGAAGGCGGCATCATTAAAGAAGGCAGCCATAATATCGAGCAGGGCGCCGGGGTGCGTGCGGTATTCGGTGAAAAAACCGGCTTTGCCTACAGCGACCGGATTGAACTGCCGGTGCTGCTGGAAGCGGCGAATAATGTCAAGGCTATCGTCCGGCAAGGGCAGGATGCCGACCCCTTACATTGCAAGGTATCCATAAAAGCGGCCGACTGGGCGAAACATTACGCGACGCAAAATCCGTTAAAATCACTGGCGGATCAGCAGAAAATCGACTTATTGCACAGGGTTGACAGCGAAACCCGCAAACTGGACAGCCGGATTGAAGAAGTTATCGTCAGTCTGGTCGGCGTGCATGAACATATTCTTGTCGCCCGGCAAGACGGCTCTTTGGTTGCCGATGTGCGGCCTCTGGTGCGGATGAATGTAACCGTCATCGTCGAACAAAACGGCCAGCGCGAACAAGGCAGCATGGGCGGCGGCGGGCGCAGCGATTACGGTTATTTTATCGACAAAGATACCGCGCTGGGATATGGCCGCGAAGCCGTCAGGCAGGCGTTGGTTAACCTGGAGGCCGTCGAAGCGCCGGCCGGTAACATGACGGTCGTGTTGGGGCCGGGTTGGCCGGGTATTTTGCTGCATGAGGCTATCGGTCACGGCCTGGAAGGCGACTTTAACCGCAAAGGCACCTCGGCATTCAGCGGGCGGGTCGGCGAACGCGTGGCCTCCGATTTATGCACCGTGGTCGATGACGGCACCTTGGAAGGACGGCGCGGCTCGTTGAGTATCGACGATGAAGGCACGCCGACCGAAAAAACCGTCTTGATCGAAAACGGCATACTCAAAGGCTATATGCAGGACAATCTCAATGCCCGGCTAATGGGCGTCAAGCCTACCGGTAACGGCCGGCGCGAATCCTACGCCCACCTGCCGATGCCGCGCATGACCAACACCTACATGCTGCCGGGACAACATGATCCCGAAGAAATCATAAAATCGGTAAAAAACGGCCTGTATGCGAAAAACTTCGGCGGCGGGCAGGTCGATATAACCTCGGGCAAGTTTGTGTTTTCCGCCAGCGAAGCCTATTTGATCGAAAACGGCAAAATAACCCGAGCCGTTAAAGGCGCGACACTGATCGGCAACGGGCCGGACGTGTTAACCAAAGTGTCCATGGTCGGCACCGATCTGGAGCTGGACAGCGGCGTCGGCACTTGCGGCAAGGACGGGCAAAGCGTGCCGGTCGGCGTCGGCCAACCTACGTTGAAGATCGACGGGCTGACGGTTGGCGGGACCAGTGTTTAGGTGAGGTTTACCCAATATTTTCTTTATACGCGGAATAGGGCAGACAGATCAGTCATAAAACTTGAATGGATTGAGCATGTTGTTGCCCACCCGATTAAAATTCAAAGGCAGGCAGATGGGCGGTTTAAAAAATGGGGCTTTATTCAGGAAGAGGGAAAATATCTAAGAGTTATTTTGCTGGAAGATGAAGAGACGGTACATAATGCTTTCTTCGACAGAGGATTTAAAGAGGTAGACAATGAAAATCAAATATTTTGAAGATACCGATACGGCATTGCTGGAATTCTCTGAGCATCCGGTTTTCGAGACTAGAGAAATCAATGAAAATATTTATCTGGATTTGGACAAAGATGGAAATTTGATTGGAATGACGATTGAACATGCAATGTCGCAAGCAAATATTAACGAAGTTTCATTCCAGCAGATAAATCGTCAAGTAGCATAAAAATAGAAGCAGAGAACACAGTGCAAAACCAGGAACAAATAAACAGCTTAAAAAATATCGTCCAATCCATCTTGGACGAGGCTAAACATCAGGGCGCCAGCGCCGCGGAAGCGGGCTTGAGCCAGGAAAACGGCTTGTCCGTCTCGGTGCGTCTCGGCGATGTCGAAACCATCGAGCACCACTGCGACCAAGGGCTGGGCGTGACGGTTTATTTCGGCAAGCGCAAAGGCTCAGCCAGCACCTCAGACCTGTCGCCCGCTTCAATCAAGGAAACGGTCGGCGCGGCATGCAGTATTGCCCGTTACACCAGCGAAGACGAATATTCCGGGTTGCCTGAAAAGGAGCTGCTGGCTACCGAGTTCCCCGATCTCGACCTTTGCCATCCGTGGAATATTGGCGTCGATGGTGCGATAGCCTTGTCCATTGAATGCGAAGATGCCGCACGGAATTATCATGAAGAAATCAGCAATTCCGAAGGCGCGTCGGTCGATACGCACCAAGGCGTCCGGGTGCTGGGTAACTCTTTGGGTTTTCTTCAGGGCTATGCCTCGACCCGCCATTCCTTGAGCTGTTCGGTATTGGCGCAGCGCGGCGACAGCATGCAGCGCGATTACTGGTACACCGTCGCAAGAAATGCGCGCGATTTGGAGTCCGCGGTTGACGTCGGCAATAAAGCGGCCGAGCGGACGCTCCGCCGCTTGCAGGCGCGCAGCCTAAGCACGCGGCAGTGCCCGGTGCTGTATTGCGCGGAAACGGCTTCCGGTTTGCTGGGTTCGTTTATCGGGGCAATCAGCGGCGGTAACTTATACCGTAAATCGTCGTTTTTATTGGATGCGTTGGATACCCCGGTCTTTCCCGAATTTGTCCGCATTCACGAGCAGCCTTATTTGAAAGGCGCTTTGGGCAGCGGCGCGTATGACGGTGAAGGCGTCGCCACGCAAACGCGCGATATAGTCAGCGGCGGTATTTTGCGCGGTTATGTGCTGAGCACTTATTCCGCCCGTAAGCTGGGTCTGCACAGCACGGGCAATGCCGGCGGCGTGCATAATTTAACGATCGATCCGGGCAAGCTCGATTATCAGGGCATGTTAAAAGAGCTGGGTACCGGTTTGCTGGTCACCGAGCTGATGGGGCAGGGCGTCAATATGGTGACCGGCGATTATTCGCGCGGCGCCGCCGGGTTCTGGGTGGAGAACGGCGAAATCCAGTATCCGGTCGAGGAAATCACCATTGCCGGTAACTTGAAGGATATGCTTAAAAGTATCGTTGCGGTGGGCAATGATGTCGATTATCGCGGCAACATCCGCACCGGCTCCATACTGGTCGAGCGGATGTCGATTGCAGGGGAATAAGCCAAGCTATTTGTAAAATTCAAAGCAAGCTTTGGACTCCTGCTCCGGCGTTACATTCACAAAAAGACAGCTGGCAGGCCGCGCTTACAGAGACTTAACAATATCTTCTATCAGCTGCGGGCCGCGATAAATAAGCCCGCTGTATATCTGCACCAGACTCGCGCCCGCCGCTAACTTTTCCTGCGCGTCCTCGGCGGATAAAATTCCGCCTGCCGCAATAACCGGAATCCTGCCGTTCAATTCCGCCGCCAATCCCTGCACGACCAGAGTAGACTTTTCCTTGACGGGCGCGCCGCTTAAACCGCCGGCTTCATGCGCAAGCGGGTGATCGGCAATCATGTCCCTGGCAATGGTGGTGTTGGTGGCGATCACGCCGTCGATTTCAAACTCCAGCAGCAGCCGGGCGATATGGATTATTTCTTCGAGGCTCAGGTCGGGGGCGATTTTCAGGGCTAACGGTACGTAGTTGCCGTGCTCCAGTTGCAGTTTCAATTGCTCTTCCTTTAACGCGGAAATCAGGCTTTTGATTTCGTTGCCCTGCTGTAACTGGCGCAGGTTCTTGGTGTTCGGGGAGGAAATGTTGATGGTGATGTAGCCGGCGGATGTGTAAGCCTTGCGCAAACCGGTCAAATAATCGGCGGCCGCATTTTCAATCGGCGTGTCGAAATTCTTGCCGATATTAATGCCCAGGATGCCGGCGTAACCGCTTTGCTTTACCCGAGCCAGCAGGTGGTCTATGCCCAGATTGTTAAAGCCCATGCGGTTGATGATCGCCTCGTGTTCGGGCAGCCTGAACAAACGCGGCTTCGGGTTGCCCGGTTGCGGGCGCGGCGTCACCGTGCCTATTTCTACAAAACCGAAACCCAATGCGGCCAGCGCATTAATATAATCGCCGTTTTTATCCAGACCGGCGGCAAGGCCGACCGGGTTTTTAAAGTCCAGTCCCATGACCTTGACCGGTTTGTTGTCAATTTCGGGATAGACGAGTTTCGACAAGCCCGAAACATAAGCCGCATTCAGCAATTTAAGCGTCACTTCGTGGGCGGTTTCGGGGTCCAGGGAAAATAACAGGGGGCGTAGCAACGGATAAAGATTCATCGGTTTGACCGTGTAGTAGGGGCGACCGGCCGGTCGCCCATTAAAATATCAGTGTTCGCTGGTTAGTTTATAAGGCTCCGGCGCTACCTGCGTTGTGCGTTCCAAAACAAGGTCGACCATCAGTTGCGCCGATGCAGGCCCCATCGCCAGACCGTTTCTGAAGTGTCCGGCATTAAGCCATAAATTGCCGATTTCGGGGTGTTTGTCGATATACGGTATGCCGTGTTCGGTGCCCGGCCTTAATCCTGCCCAGTGCCTAACCAGCGGGAAATTTTTAAGCGACGGCAACAAATTTACTGCAAATGCATTCAGCCGGTCTCGGGCTTCTGTTGTGGTTGTCTTGTTGAAGTCATTCTGTTCTACCGTGCTGCCCGCCAGTATTTTACCGTCGCGTCGAGGAATCAGGTATTGATCGCCATCCAGCACCATATAGCTAAGCGTTTCCGGCAGGGCGTCAAATAACAGCATTTGCCCCTTAACGGGCGAGATTTTCGGCGCCTCGCCGATGGCGGCAGGAAAAAATTGTTCAAACAACCGGCCGGTCCAGGCGCCCGCAGCAATAATCAACTGATTGACGGCGAACCGGCCGGACGCGGTGTTGATCGCCGTAATGCGGTTTTTATCGAGGGTAATGTCCGTTAGTTCGCAATGCTCTATTAATGTAGCGCCTTTATTAATCAGGTCTTGTTTTAATGATTTAACCAGTCGCGGATTGCGAGCCTGGGCAATCCCGGGCAGCCAAAGCGGCTGGTCGGGGGTTGTATTAAGCATGTTGAAGAAATCTTCACCGGCGGGTCTATATATAATATCGTTAGCGTCACACCAGTTGACCGCCGCAGTAAGGTCAGGATTTTTAACGATCAGCAAGCCGCAGGGATTCAATTCCGGGTCTATCAGGGTTTCGCCAGCCAGTTGCGACGCCAAAGCCGGATACAGCTTCAGACTTTGCAACACCAGGCGGGTAATCGCATCCGGCTGCCTCCACGGATAAAGCGGCAGCAAAATGCCGCCGCCCGCCCAGGATGATTCCCGGCCCAGTTCATTTTTTTCGATAATCGCGACGGTAGCGCCCGCTTTAATAAACTCGCGGGCGGTCAGCAGGCCGATAATGCCGCCGCCAATGATAGTGATATCCGGGGTTGTGGTCATGTGCGTTGGTAAAGATCAGGGCAAAAAAATAGATATTTTTGTTTTTTGATAAAGCTGTGCGTCCAATTATAACTAATTACGGTTGCAGGCAATTTTTTATTAGTAAACCGCCCGCCTGCTCAAATTGACGTAAGGCATTGTAAGCAAATATATTATGATTTTGACTTGAATTAAGGTGTGACGCAGACAATGTCATTTTGAGTTTCCGGGGCAGTGTTGATGGGGCAAGGTAAAAGGTTTTGCGATGCCGATACGCCGGATGGGGCCGATCTTGTCCACAACCGCCAAGAGGTTAAGTTGGCTCGCTTTCAGGCCGAAGGGCCGGAGTTCGTCTGAAAATACGCGTGCGCCCCAACAGGCATTCGCACGCCATCTGATTAAGTGTCTTTATGTTGTTTCGTTTATTCCGGGCTGTTTTTTTCGAGGCACAATACTGCATATGCAAATACATTAGGTCAGGCCTAAACTTGAAATAACGCATTTAAAAAATGGCAGCTATTTCAATTGAAGAACACCATCAAAATGGGAGAGTCTGGATTTTTTGCCTCATGGCTCATGCTGATTTGATCGGAGAGTCCGGTTTTTGGCGTGATTAAGTCTCCTTGACGCATAGCTTGATAATTGAGCTACTTGTAATAGTTTTACAGCAATGGCAATTAAATAGCTGTCTTATAGCGTGGTTGTTTATTAGATGATATTTGCTGCGAAGAGTGCTAAAAACCTTAATTGTGGCTTGGATGTGTAAGGGGAATAATTTGTTGTTTATTGCATACAATCAAGCGCCGCGACCTGAAAACCCATATTACTTATTGATAAATAAGGGTTAATTAATATAAAAAAAATGGTGTTAAAACTTGTAGGGAATTAGTTTAACTGCTACTATTATCTCCGGAAGATGAGCTTTGTTGTATTAAAGCAAATTTTTGTAAAATAACAACCTCATGAGGGGGATAAATGATCAATAAAACTAAACTAGCGCTGGGCATTGCAACAGCAACGTTAACAATGGCGGGTGCATTGGTTTCTCCGCAAGCTATGGCGCTTTCTAAAGCAGATCGCGTTGCAGAAGCGGCAAATAATAAAGTGGACGCATTGGAAGCTCAAATGCAGGCTATGCAGGCTGAACTAAACCGCTTAAAAGCGGAAAAAAGCCGTCCTAGCGCAGATGCAGGCAAAGTTCAGGAGCTGGATCAGTGGATGAACTCGGTTAAATCGGCTCCAAAAGAAAGCAAAAGAAGCAAAGATAACATGGTGTTCTTCCGTGGTGGCTATGCGCATATGTTCAGAGCCAGAAATGACGTTTTGACCGGCGGTCAAACAGTTCTTAATTCGGGTAATACGAACAAGAGTGGCTATGATCTGGGTGCCGGTTTCGATTTTAGCCTGAACGATAATTTGTTTGGCTTTATGGATAACACCGAAGTATTGGCAGAATTGATGTTTGAATACAAGCATTTTGGTGTGAGGCACGCGCAAACGACAGTTCAAGGCAGTAACCCTCTTTGCGCTACAACCTTTTTGGCTGGTTCCGTTACAAATGCTACAGGTCAAGACTGTGCTAACGTTACTGTAAGTCAGTTTACTTTAAGTGCTGCGCCAAAAATCAAATTTATGAAAGGCAGCGCATTGAGACCATGGGTTATTCCAGTGGGTCTTGCTATGCATGTTATCAGCCCTCCATCCAATGGCGTTACCGTGTTTAATCCAGGCGCAATGTTTGCTCTGGGTGCGGACTACAAAATTTGGAAAGACATTTATGTTGGTGCCGATGCACGTTATCATTGGACAGCAGACAATGCTGACGGCGTAAAAACTGACGGCTACACTGCCGGCGGTTACCTCGGTATCGGTTTCTAAGCCAAGCGCTTAAAAACAGGTCCAAAAAAAGGGAGGGTTTTAAACCCCTCCCTTTTTTATGTTTGAAAAATTAAAAAGAGGCGTGAGGTAAAGGCAAGGTAAAATAGCATCTTTTCCGATTCTTACTGGGAAACAAATCAAAATTGATGCTTCTACCCATGAAAACCCTTTATCCTGAAATCCTGCCCTACCAGACGTTTTTTTTGGACACCGGCAGCGAGCATGCTGTTTATGTCGAGCAGTCCGGCAATCCTGTCGGCATTCCGGTTATTTTTCTTCACGGCGGGCCATGCTCCGGCACCAAGCCCGATCATCGGCGTTTTTTTAATCCCGACCTTTATCGCATTATTCTGTTTGATCAGCGCGGCTGCGGTTTGTCGTTGCCTTTTGGCGAGCTGGAAAACAACACCACTCAGGATTTAATCGATGATATGGAGCGTATCCGTAAGCAGCTGGCTATAGCCAAATGGCTGGTGTTCGGCGGTTCGTGGGGCGGGGCGCTGGCCTTGCTGTATGCCCAGCAGCATAAAGACAAAGTAGCTGGCTTGATTATTCGCGCGGTGTTTTTGGCGCGGCAGCAGGACTTGGACTGGTTCGCCAAAGACGGCGCAGGCAAGATTTATCCTGAGCAATGGCAACGGTTGAGTGAAAGTATCCCGGAACATGCGCAGAACAATTTGCTTCAAGGACTGTGCGATGCGGTATGGGGTGAAGACGAGGTGACAAAAAGGCGGGCCGCCAGAGAATGGATGGCCTGGGGCGGCCAGGTATCGTTAGGCGGCGAGTATCGGCCGAGTCCGAAAGGCGAACATGCAACCGAGAAAATGGTTAAGCAGGTGCGCATGGAATTGCATTATGCCAGGCATCATTATTTTATTGAAGAAAACCGTATCCTGGATAATTGCGATGGCTTGGCTAATATCCCGACGGTTATCATTCATGGGCGTCATGATTTTGTCTGTCCGATGGAAGCCGGTTACAGTTTGCATAAAGTATTGCCGAACGCCGAATATATCGTATTGCCCAATGCAGGGCATGTTGCCCAGGGCAAGGAAATGATCGACGCGCTGGTTGCGGCAACCGACAGGTTTTCAGAGCGTTGCGGCTATAATCGGGAATCACTCTAAATTTTCATTGAACCGCCCCATAAAGCTGTAAATGCTTTATCATTGGCGCACTAAATAAGCCTTCAGGTTTTAACTTATGGCAAGCAGGCTTGACGCCAAATTGATAATCCCTTGAGCGGCCTGGAAACGCAACTTATACCGATAAATGAAACTACATGATCAAGAGCTCCGAAAGTTGGGCTTAGCTGTTATTCAGGTGGAAACACAGGCGGTTGCCGCATTAGCCGATCGGATTAATGACGATTTTGTGGTTGCCTGCAAGTTAATGTTTGAATGCAAAGGCCGCGTTGTGGTTACCGGTATGGGCAAATCGGGGCATATTGCCGGTAAAATTGCCGCGACTTTAGCCAGTACCGGAACGCCGGCTTTTTTTGTGCATTCTGGCGAAGCCAGTCATGGCGATTTGGGCATGATTACCCGTCAGGATGTGGTGCTGGCGTTATCAAATTCCGGTGAAACCGAGGAAGTTTTAACGATACTGCCGATTATTAAACGGCTGGGCGTACCGTTAATAGCCATGACCGGCAACCCGGCCTCAACGCTGGCCAAGTTCGCGACCATCCATATCAACGTGGCTGTTGAGCAGGAGGCTTGCCCGCTGGGGCTTGCGCCTACCTCCAGCACTACGGCGGCATTGGTGATGGGCGATGCGTTGGCGGTTTCTTTGCTTGAAGCGCGGGGATTTACCCGCGATGATTTTGCCCTGTCCCATCCCGGCGGCAGTTTAGGCAGACGGCTGTTATTGATGGTCGGCGATATTATGCATGCAGATAAAGAAGTGCCTGTCGTTCCGGAATCGGCGCTTATCAGTCATGCTTTGTTGGAGATGACTGAGAAGAAACTGGGCATGACGGCGATTGTCGATGCGGATAATCGCGTCACCGGCATTTTTACCGATGGCGATTTGCGGCGGATGCTGGGCAGAAATCTTGATGTACACAAGACGGCTATTACCGAAGTCATGACCCCGAATTGCGCTGTTATTTCGGCGGATATTCTGGCTGCGGAGGCCATGCAAATTATGGAACGGAAAAAGATTAATGCGCTGATCGTCGTTGATGATCAGCAAAGAGCGATAGGTGCTTTAAATATGCATGACCTGATTCGAGCAGGAATCGTGTGATGACGGATATACAAAACAGGCTGAGCGTGTTGGAAAAAGCCAAGAAACTCAAATTGCTGATTCTGGATGTGGACGGCGTATTGACGGACGGCAGGCTGTTTTTCGATGCCGAGGGCAACGAATACAAGTCATTTCACGCGCGGGACGGTCACGGCATCAAGCTGTTGCGGCAGACCGGCGTCGAGGTTGCAGTGATTTCCGGGCGCAAATCAAATTCGGTCGCGCTGCGCATGAAGAATCTGGGCATAGAGCATGTGTATCAGGGCCATGAAAACAAAATCGCCGCGTTTAATGAAATTATTGAGAAAATAGGCATAACGCACGAACAGGCTGCGCATGTCGGCGATGACTTGTTGGATCTGCCTATAATGATAAGGGTCGGTCTGGCGATTGCTGTTAATGACGCCAACTTTGCCGTTAAGCAACGCGCCGATTGGTGTACGACATTGCCTGGAGGGCAGGGTGCGGTCAGGGAAGTCTGTGATTTTATTATGCAGGCGCAAGGACGTTTTGACGAAGTTTTGAACGGTTACCTGACCCGCTAGAGTACGAAGTGAAATGATTCGGCTAAATGGAAGCTACAATTATCTGTACCTGATCGTTATCGCGGTAATGAGCTGGTGGCTGGTTAAATTGACCGGTTCGGATGAGTTTAGTCCGATAGCGGTCCCGGCGCACAGCCCTGATTATTTCAGCAAGGGCTATACGAAATGGGAAATGAGCGAGCTCGGCAGGCCAAAAAGCAAATTGATTGCCGATGAGATGATCCATTACAGTGATGACGGCACTACGCATCTTGTTAAGCCGATCATGTCTTTTTATAACGATAAGACACCGCCGTGGATAATTGAGTCAGAAACAGGCATTTTATCTGCCGATGGCAAGGATTTATTGTTGAACGGCAAGGTTGTTGTGGATAGGGCCGCTGCAGAAGGCGTCAGGGAGCTTAAAATTTATAGCTTTAATTTAAAAGTAAAGCCGGAAACCAGTTATGCGGAAACGGATGAGTGGGCGGAGCTGATCAGCTTGCCGAACTGGACGACAGGGATCGGTATGAAACTGACTTTTGCAGAACCGATTCATGTGGAATTGCTCTCTAATGTAAAGGGTAACTATGAAACAAAATAAGAAAACCCTCGTCGCGACTGCTCCCGGCAGGTTTGCGGCATACCCACCATTCTCGGCGACATGCCGCGTGTTATTGCGTGGGAGTAGCTATTGTTTATTGTTATTAGCGTTTTATAGTGCGGGTGTTTGCGCTTTGGAAAGCGACAGCGACCAGCCGATAATTATCGATTCGGACACTGCGACTTATGATGATGTAAAAGCTATCAGCACTTATACGGGTAATGTAATCTCAATTCAGGGTAGTATCCGGGTGAACTCGGATAAGTTGGTGGTTTATTTTGTAAACGGTGAGGCTGATAAGCTGGTGTTTACCGGTAATCTTGCGAAATTTAAACAGACGCCTAATGAGGGAGCCCAAGATATAACCGGTGAGGCGCTAACAGGTGAATATTATCCTAAAAAGAATTTATTGATTTTGATCGATAAAGCGACGGTCTGGAGGGAGAACGGCGTTTATTCCAGCGACTTTATTGATTATGACCTCAAAACCTCGCTGGTTAAAGCGGGAGAAAAGGAATCAGCCTCCAAACGCGTCCATGTCATATTGCAGCCAAAAGGTAAAGAACAGCCGCCGGCGGCAGAACAACCGGCCGCCAAGGGTAATAGCAAATGATAAGTTGCAGGATGCAAGATACAAGACATCAAAAAGTTTTTTTCACTTTTACTTTTTAAACATGACCAGACTAGCCGCAAAACAGCTGATTAAAAACTACAATAAACGCAATGTGGTTAACGGTGTTTCATTGCATGTTGATACCGGAGAAGTCGTCGGTTTGCTGGGGCCTAACGGGGCAGGAAAAACCACCAGTTTTTATATGATGGTAGGGCTGATTAAAGCGGATGAAGGAGAGATTACCCTGGATTCGCAAGACATTACCCATCATCCCATGCATTTGAGGGCGCAGTTAGGCATAGGCTATTTGCCCCAGGAGCCGTCTGTTTTTCGGAAGCTGAGTGTGGCTGATAATTTACGCGCAGTCCTACAAATTCGTTCCGACTTAACTGAAGGGCAGGCGGAGTTGGTGATTGAGGAATTGTTGCAGGAGTTTCATATCCCGCATTTGCGCGACCAAACTGCTTTGGGGTTGTCGGGCGGCGAACGGCGACGTGTGGAAATCGCCAGGGCATTGGCTACCAATCCTCAATTTATACTGCTGGACGAGCCTTTTGCCGGTGTTGATCCAATATCGGTGGATGATATAAAAAAGATCATAGAGCACCTTAAAGACCGGGGCATCGGCGTATTGATTACCGAGCATAATGTCAGGGAAACACTAGGCATTTGCGACCGGGCGTATATACTTAACGACGGCAGGGTGATCGCAGAAGGTGGGGCGGAAGCCATCGTTGCCAATGAAGAAGTGCGTAAAGTTTATTTAGGCAATAATTTTAGTCTTTAACCTTGTACCTTTAACCTTAAATGAAACAATCCTTACATCTTCGACTGGGTCAACAGCTGTCTATGACGCCGCAATTGCAGCAGGCGATCAAGTTGTTGCAGATGTCTACATTAGAGTTGCAGCAGGAAATCCAGCAGGCTCTTGAGTCTAATATGATGCTGGAAATCAATGAGGAAGAAAGCACCACTCAGGAAGCCGAAATAACCCCCGAGAAAAAAATTGATAATGCGGATTCACTGACCAGCCAGGGCTCGCAAACAGATATGCCGGATGAATTGCCCATCGATTCTTCCTGGGATGATGTTTATGAATACGCGATGGAGTCGGGCGGAAATTCCGCCGAGACTATCGAATTTGAAACACAGCGCAGTAAATCCTCAACTTTGCTGGATCATTTGTTATGGCAAGTGGAGTTGACCTCCTTTTCAGAGCGGGATCATGCCATTGCTATGGCTATCATCGATTCGATCAATGAAGACGGCTATCTGACCAGCAGTCCCGAAGACATCTTTCAAGGGTTGCAGAGCCAGTTGGACGATCTGGATTTCGATGAAGTTAACGCGGTGCTGCACAGGGTGCAGAACTTTGATCCGGCAGGCGTTGCGGCCATCGATTTAAAAGATTGTCTGAGATTGCAGATACAGCAATTGCCGGAGGCTACGCCTTATAAAGAGGAGGCGTTGACGCTTGTGACCCGATACCTGGATCTGTTGGCTACGCACGAGCAGACAAAGCTGATGCGTAAATTGGGCGTGACGGAGCGGCAACTGG
>JALNYY010000228.1 GCA_023229605.1 Methylobacter sp. | reverse complement strand
CTTCTCTGCTACAAACGACCACAGCGCCCCAAGAACACTTGCCCAACGTGGAGTAGGTTTGAGTATGGCAATGCCATCTTCACGAATAGACCGTTTGACAAGGAATGCAAATGGTGCATCAGGCCCAAAGGCATTTTCAATATCCTGGCAATAGCCTATAAGATGTTCAGCCATTAGGTTATCTTGCAATCGTTGAAATGAAAAACGCACCACTTCATTAGGCCTCCCCCAAGCCACATTAACATTCTGAGTTTTTTCAACATCTCTCCGCAAAATATCCGAGCCTTCAAGGACATCCAACCAAGTCTGCCCATTGATCGGGAAAGAGCCAAACTCTGAGTTAATCAAGGCCATGGCATCGGATAAAGGCACACAATCTATGTTGTGTTTCACCATAAAACCAGCAAGGCTATTTAGCGCTGACAATAAAGCACTATGCAGCCGTTCAGTCCCATCGTGGCGAGTTCCTAATGCTTTTGCTTTTGTCGTAAGCACAAAATCAAAAACCTCTCTAGCACCATGAAGTCCCCGAGGAAATACTTTAATTCCGGCTTTTGCCATAGATCGACAGACCGACGACATAAAAAGCGGGTTAAAAAATTCTTCATCCAGCAGCGGTGCCGTTGGTCGAGAAATACCCTTTTCATCCATGAACATCTGAAGAGCGGCCTCTCTTTCTTTTTCAGTTCTAAAGCCGTTAACGGAAAAACGTATAAACTTACCAAGCGGCGCACAATCTTTAGGCGGATTCCCGTTTGTTTCAGGGTAAACACGCGGTTCGGCAATTATTTCCTGGGGAACAATATATTCAAGGTACTCTTCGCGGCAGCTTACTACCAAAACAATACGATCATGCGCATTGATTTCCCGAACAAAGCTTGCGAGATGATTACGCCAGACATCAATACCACACCCTTCATTCATGGCGTCAATGACCAGCAACGCGCGTGTTCCAGCCGTTTCAGCAGCGAGGTTTAACGCCGAGAGCAAATCGAAAAACGTCCAGTCGGTAAGCTCTAGTCGATTAAGAATGGATTGACGTGGATCGTTATCCAGAATATGTTGCCCTAAAAGATGAATTACCGGCGCTCCTGCCGCCCAAGCAACTTCCGCACCACGGGCGAGAACGTGTGATTTACCCCTACCTGCCCGTCCGACAAATAGTGCAGCACGCGAACCATCAATGGGTAAAAATTCTGACCATTGCCGGGCAAATACTTGCGGAGTTATCAAATCGTAGACTTTGGTTACTTCATTTACCCTCTTACGTAAGGTGTCGTTGTCAGATGATTTCTCGGTTTGGATTCGATCACAAATGGAGCTGTCTACGCTCATGAGTTGCCGAGTAAACGAATACCAAGACATTAACCAATCACAAACCGGCCATTCTTTCGCAGCACTCCAATTAATTGCCTCAGCCAAACTTAAGAGTTCATTGCGCGAATTCTCCACTGCAATCATATCTGCTTCAGGTATGTTTGCGCTTTCAACCAACGAAGCCGCCGCACGTGGATTTGAGCGTTGTGCTATATCGAATACGGCCTGTAAATCCTGGCAAACATTTTCTCGTCGAAAAATGACGTCGAATGGTTTGAGACTTTCAGTGTCAACATGTTCACCTGGACTGTATCTGGCCTGAAGATCATGTATCGTTCGATTCAAATGCCGTTGTATCCATTCCTGCGTAAATATTTTTTTATCGAAAAAGTACTTTAACAAATGCTGGGCATTCGGCTTAAGAAGCGCGGCTTCAAGCTCAAAAGCAGTCCAAGGCTCAAAGTCAACATTCATCCCATCTTGTGTCGCCCAAGTTTTCCATAGCTTAACTTGCGTATCCCACTTCCCCCCAAAACCTTCGGTACTACCGCCACGTGCTGCCCTTTTACCTGTAAAACTGCAAGGCAACGCAACAACATAAAGTTCGAGTTCAGGATGCTGCTTAAGTGCAGTCTGAACAGAACTATCGATTTTTTTCCAATCAATACTTTCTCTGGATAGATGAAATTTCGCCTGATACCCAATTTTGCCTCCGCCAGGCAAAATGCGTAACGCCTCTACTCCGCCGTCACCGCCAGCGCCTTCTATCCGACGAAATTCGCCGCCATTCCCATCAAGTTCTGCCAAATGACAGACAAGCTGTTCGAAGGCACTACGTTGTCCTTCCTTCGTATCGCCTCTGATACAGGTAAAATCAATTATGTTGAGCATATATTCCTAAGGAAGCGCTGTAAAAACTCTAATAATTGTAGCTAATAGAATTTTATTGGTACATTTTGCATGGTATTGTGGTGTGTCTCCTTAACTTCGTAAACACATTATATCCCCTCGCCAGCTATGGACGTCAGCAGCCAACAAAGATTACCCTCGCCTACGGAACTATTGGACTAAACGAACAGCCGGTAGCGCCGTTGGAGGCGTTGGAGGACGTTACCCCCGACGATGGCGACCAAGGCGAGAACGAAGCAATCTAACTCAACGCTACGCTATTTCCCAAAGCCCCATCAAACTTATCCTGTCCGCAATCCCAACGGCTTATTCAAGATTGAATCAGCCCCATGGACATGCTCTAATGTGTATCGTTTATAAATTCCTTACACAAGGACAAGCCAATGCGAACCAATATAATCATTGACGACACCTTGATGACTGATGTTTTAAAAACGACGGGGGTAAAATCCAAGCGGGAAGCGGTGGAACTCGGCTTGAAAGCCTTATTGATGTTAAAACAGCAAGAAGGCATCAAAGCCTTTAAAGGCAAGTTAAAATGGGAGGGCGATTTAGAGCAAATGAGGACTGATCGTTGATTCCGGTCGATTCCAGCGTTTGGATCGATTACTTCAACGGCGCGGAAACTCCGGCAACCCAAAAGTTGGATAAGTTGCTGGGAGTGCAGCCGGTATGCACCGGGGATCTGATTCTGGCGGAAGTGCTGCAAGGATTTCCAGCCCTTTCAACAGTTTATGGGATTGCAGGTTGTATAAGGAAGTGCTGAATAAATTGATTCCGTTCTTGGTTCGACAAGCTCACCACGAACGGAATCAAGCACTTGCCGTTCGTCCCGAGCTTGTCGAAGGACTTATTCAGCGCTTCCATAGAGGTTTCCCTCATGCGAAATCGATTTTACCGCTTCAGGCCGAGCAGCATGCCCCAGCCCTTCGATAGGCTCAGAGCGAACGGTTAATCCTTAACTTAACGGCATTGCCCCGCCCGGTTCGGCTTATTAATCAGTTCCATTTTATCTACGTTCAATTCTTCGCCTCCCGTCGCCCGCTATGAACATCAGCAGCCAACAAATGATTACCCTCGCCCTGCAAATCAAGCAATGGGGACAAGAGCTGGGCTTTCAACAGGTCGGCATCACCGACACCGCTATGCCGGAAGCGGAGGCGCATCTGCAAAACTGGCTGGACAACGGCTTTCACGGCGAAATGGACTACATGCAGCGCCACGGCCTTAAGCGCAGCAGGCCCGAGCTTTTGCAGCCGGGAACCGTGCGCATTATTTCCGTGCGTATGGATTACCTGCCGGAGCCGGCCGCTACGATGAAGCAGCAGATGGACGACCCCAGTTCCGCCTATATTTCCCGCTATGCGCTGGGCCGCGATTATCACAAGCTGATGCGCGGCCGCCTGCAAAAACTGGCCGACAAGATTCAAGCGAAAATCGACCCCCTGCTCCCGAACTCCATGCGGGCTTTTGTCGACAGCGCTCCGGTGCTTGAAAAGGCCCTGGCCGAAAAAGCCGGATTAGGCTGGATAGGCAAGCATTCCAACGTCATCAACCGCAAAGCCGGATCGTGGTTCTTTTTAGGCGAACTGTTCACCAACCTGCCGCTGCCGATCGACAGCCCGGCCACAGCGCATTGCGGCGAGTGCCGCGCCTGTCTGGATGTTTGCCCGACCCAGGCGATAGTTGCGCCCTATCAGGTCGATGCCAGACGCTGCGTGTCCTACCTGACTATCGAACTGCACGGCTCGATACCGGAAGATTTAAGGCCGCTGATCGGCAACCGCATCTACGGCTGCGACGACTGCCAGATCATCTGCCCTTGGAACCGTTTTGCGAAATTGACCGGTGAACAGGACTTTAATCCCAGGCATCGGCTCGACACCCGGCAATTGCTTGAAGTGTTCGCCTGGACCGAAACGGAATTCCTGGCAAAAACAGAAGGATCGGCGATACGAAGG